>JAHDBH010000323.1 GCA_020630495.1 Saprospiraceae bacterium | reverse complement strand
CCAGCTCAATATGATGATCGCTGGGCCATGATACTAGCAGAGAACCATCCCCAAATCGCTTGCTATACTTTCTGCCAATCTGTGGAGAGTTCCTCAGCTTGGGACTATGAGCTCTTTCACTCAGATGGTAGTCTGATCCCTGGTCAATTTGATCCCTCAGGAGAATTTATCAATTGGGCAGGATTGACCATGAGCGAGGTTGTTGATGATATACTGGACGAGGATCCATTTTTCGTATCGGGAGGTATTGGGGCGGATGTCCCTGATAATATGCATGACTACCTCACGGCCAGTTTCCGATGTGATAACACCAATACCTCTAGGACGATCATAGAGTTCATTGACTGTACTGAGCTCTCGAACTACACAGACGCTGAAAAATGGAAAATCCTAATCTCGCTATATACAGGTCAAAAATCCAAATTTGTCGAAGAAAAGCGTCAAGAGGAGGACTGCATATCTGTCGATCAGTGTGATCTATCCACTCCAGAAAACGCTCACACCACTACTCCGCAAAACGATGCCTCAGCATCGTATGATGACCTGTGCGAATCAGCGTGCTCAGGCCAAGTAGATCACTGGCTAGCTGAAATAGAAAAAATCTGTACACTGTCCATGGCGAATTACAATCTGCTGAGAGACAGTCTTGAATCTTTCTGCCTGTCTCACTGTGGAGGAAACAATCCTTTTGGACTGTTCCTCACTGATCCAGGATGGCTAGATGGTGCTGAACTCACGACTTACCATACCGAGCTCTCAGGACTGAACTCATATATCGCTGGGATCTGTAGTGGATTTGGTCTGATCGATTCCTTGCCAGCCTTTGGGGATGTGTACCGATACGGATGTGGTGATGGAGGATGCGTCCAGTGCAACCATGTAATCGACGCGCACTGTCAACTGCAGTGCATCCTGTCCCGCATGCAGAGCCTGGACTTTCCTGGAAGTGGCTATCCTGGTGCTATGTGTGATCTCGTCATGGGTGACTTGCACACATCTCTGGTCACGGCATGTGGAGATTGCTCACCCCCACCTACC
>JAHDBH010000322.1:743-1038 GCA_020630495.1 Saprospiraceae bacterium | reverse complement strand
ATTTACCTCCCCGGAGCCAGATGGCTGTGCCGAGCTGACACTGTCCTTTCCTCCAGGCATAGAGTTCAGTGCAGATAGCATCTTTCGTATCAGGAGTAATGGTAATTTGGTTATCAGCGTGCTTGATGATTCTGATCTGCAGTCCCCTGTCTTCAAGATCGCCAAGGCCAATGGCACAGCTATCGCGGCCGGTAACAGCATTCAGATCGCGTGGGAAAGAGAAGCAGTGAATTGTGATGCAGTAGACTTTCTCCGAGATGAAATGACATTTAAGGATTCTCTTGCCCTCATGACC
>JAHDBH010000322.1:0-733 GCA_020630495.1 Saprospiraceae bacterium | reverse complement strand
CCGGTGGGGCCCTGATTACGGAGTATGATCCCATGATGAATACTTATGACCTTCTCGTGGCGTCATTAGCCATCAATCCAGTGGATCCGATATTAGTCAATGTAGGCGACACCATTACTAAAGAAATAGTAATCGTAAATGGTGGTATAGGCTGTGTAGACAGCTTCGTATTAGCCATTTACGAGGACTCCGGTGTTAATACCACAGATCTTTCTATCGCTGGCACTAGTATCATGCCATTTATGATAGATAATGATACAAGCTATTATCTAGACGATCTCATGGCATCTGGACTTGGCAACTGCTTTGATAATGGAGAGAGTATTACCATTACTCGTACAGTTGCAGTGACGAGTTGTATGACAGATGGAGTCATGTTTACTTTCTTTGGATGTGGAGGCGATCGATGTCAGAGTTCAGAAATCGTAGACTGTCAGCTTCCCATAGCAGACGGTGTGCCCAATATCGTCTATGATGACGGTGAAGTGGTACAAGCGACTAATCTCTGTGATATGATCATCCTAGAGCATACCTACGAGAATCGAGGAACGGGTGATGCATTCGATATCATCTACCAGAATGGATTCAATGCTAGTGGCCTTACTCTAGGTGGATGGACGGCAGGTGGCCGTGCCTTTCCCGTTACAGGTGTCTGTATCAATGGCATAGATATGACTTTCGCGTATCAGAATGCAGCTCCAGCCCTCTCTCTTGACCTCTCTCAGCTTACATC
>JAHDBH010000321.1 GCA_020630495.1 Saprospiraceae bacterium | reverse complement strand
TCGCGGTTCTTCACGGCAAAAAGAACCTCTCATTCGCTAAAGCATGCAAACTCGAACTACAGCCCTGAGATGATAGCATTCTTACCAATAATCAATGCCACATAAAACTCTACGCTCGCAGAAGTCATGCCTGATGACATAAACCATTGAATACCTGTTGCTTATCCCAAGAAGGAGTCCAATCCAAAATTCCTAATGCACGAATTAGGTTTAGTCAAATAAACCGTCGTACTCGCTGCCTCCCTTGGCTTTGTTGCCGCGCTTCACAGCTTCTGGTCGACTGGGCGAGCTGCTCAGATCTAGATCACCCTGCGTCACGCCATCTCCGAGGAGTAGCAGTGAGCTCTTCTTTTCCCACTCCTCGAGCATCTTCATGCCCTGCTCCTCAAATACGCCATTCTGCAGATCTATGCTGTCCATAAAGTTGCTAGACATATCCATGAACTGCTCCATCTCGCCTATCTTATTGCTCACATCGTCAGCGATAGCCTCCATGGCCTGGTCAAACATCATGCGCTGATCAGAATTGCCCGAGATGATATTCATCGCGGACTTCATCGCCGAGTGCGAGGTGCGTATCGCCTTACGCTCTTGTTCTTTTACTTTGACCTGATCCTTCGTGTCCTCCAGCAGGACTTCAGAGTTTTCGTACATCTTAGTCAGTACTCTGTGGAGTACTTCCATCTTGCTCAGCAGAGCAGAGTACTTAGCATTGCTTTCTTTGAGGCGAGCTGCCTTGCGACTGCTGAGAGCCATCTGCTTTTGATTGCTCTTATCGCGAGCCACCTTGGCGAGTTGTAGATTGTCTTCGATCTCCTTGGAGTTGCTCTTCATGATGTCCTTGAGCTTGCGCATCTGGCCTCTGATGGCTCCGATTTGCTTACTCATCTTGGAGAGATTGTCCTGGAGATCTTCTACGTAGTTCTTAAGTATGCCTATAGGATCTATGGTGATGAAGATGCCCGTGATCCAGCGCATAAAACTCTTGTACATATAGCTCACCAGGGTGCGCGTCTTCTTATTAGTCACCATGAAGAT
>JAHDBH010000320.1 GCA_020630495.1 Saprospiraceae bacterium | reverse complement strand
TCACGCGTACGTGGACGATAGTAGACGAGAGTGACAACACGAGCACTTGCGAGCAAAGGATTACGCTTCTAGGATTTGATCAGGAGCAAGTGGTCTATCCACCCAATTATGATGACGTGGATCGTGCTAGCTTCAGTTGTGCAGAAGTGAGTAATAATCCTATCCTTACCGATCCTGTCAATACAGGAGGCCTTAGTCTGAATGGCGTCTTGCTGGGCACAGAAGAAATTCCTTACTGCGACCTGACGTATGGCTATGAGGATCAGATCTTGCAGGGATGTGGAGGAAGCTATCAGATCATCCGTACATGGTCGATCTTCAATCTATGTGAGCCACCAGAGGTAGGAGTGAATCCTAGATTACACATCCAGAGTATCCTCGTGTGGGATCTTTCGCCTCCCGAGGTGATAGCTCCAGTGGATGTTACTTTATCGATGCCGATAAATGCATGCGGAGCATCGTATTCCGTTCCGACCCCATCGGTGGTCGGGGAGTGTAGTGACTTTGATTATCTGGTGAATGCAGATGGAGGAAATCTGATCCAGCTAGGAACCAGTGCCTATGTGCTGACAGACATACCAGAAGGTGAGACGATCTTGAATTACATTCTTCAAGATGCCTGTGGTAACGTAGGTACACATCAGATTACCATCACAGTAGTAGATGATCAAGCGCCTACAGCCGTGTGTGATGAAAATACCGTGGTGAGTATCAATAATGAAGGCACAGCGCAAGTATTTGCAGAGACCTTTGATGATGGCAGCCATGATAATTGTAATGCGGTATGGTTCAAGGTGATCAAGGAATTGGAGCTCTGTGGGACAGAAAATGGATTTGAGGGAATCGTTAATACATGCATGACGTGTAACGGCCTCAATGCCAATGGCGGTGATGACGATCCTCTGAAGACAGGCGATCAGGTATATTTTGATGATGATGTGAAGTTTTGCTGTGAGGAGATCGGTCAGACGGTACGAGTAGTGCTTCGCGTCTTTGAAGTAGATCCGGGTGAGGGTCCAGTAGATCCAGCAAGGATGG
>JAHDBH010000319.1 GCA_020630495.1 Saprospiraceae bacterium | reverse complement strand
CCATCATTGTCAAGAAAGTATAGGGTCTACCCACATAATACATACATAGAAATACCTAAGATGGTGCGATACTCTGCGATCTGTACTATCTTAGGTATTCTTTTTTCATCAGTCATCATAAATCATGCAGCAGCTGAGATTGTACATTTTATCTATCTTCTTTCTACCATTGATCACGCTATCAGCTCAGGAGATAGTCTCCGTAGAGTTCAGAACTAATGTGAGTCAGACCACCTTTCAGGCAGTCATCGGCGGCATCATCAGTGGAGTAGACGTGACAAACGGTGTAGACTTATACAAAGTGAGCTATACTACTACAGGCTCAGACATGCTACCCGATACAGCCAGTGGACTCCTCTGCATACCAGATATCATCGAAGGCCCTCGTCCTCTGCTCAACTATCAACACGGTACGACTGATGGCCGAAATGATGTCCCATCTAATCTCTCTGGCAATGAATACCTCTTAGCAGCATCTTTTTCGTCTTTGGGCTTTATCGCCTTTGCTCCGGATTATCTGGGGATGGGAGAATCGAGAGGATTTCATCCCTACGTACATGCGGAGACAGAGGCATCTGCGACGATTGATATGATGGCAGCAGTCTACAGCTATCTCGAGGAGCAGGAGGTACCTTTCTCTGATCAGCTATTTCTCACTGGCTATAGCCAAGGGGGCCATGCCGCTATGGCCGTCTACCAAGAGCTCGAGGCCAACTATGGCGATCAGTACGACGTCACAGCAGCACTCCCTATGAGCGGCCCCTACAATATTTCTGGAGTCATGCTGGATTTAGTCTTGAGCGAAGAAGAGTTCTTCTATCCTGCCTATCTGGTCTATACCGTTTTGGGTATTCAGGCCGTTGAGCCTGACTTTTTTCCAGATCTCAGTGCCATATTCAGAGAGGAGTACTTAGCTGACATACAGGATTTTGCAGCGACCGGAGAGGGGCTATTTACCCTCAATGTGAATCTACTGACTATCATGACCAATAAATATGGATCAAGCTCCGCTAATCTATTGTTCACCCCAGAGATACTG
>JAHDBH010000001.1:81988-139166 GCA_020630495.1 Saprospiraceae bacterium | reverse complement strand
ATGCATATATTTTCTTCTTGTTCCAAGTGTTTCTGATATTCCTCTACTCGTTCTATTCTTGGAACATCTTTGATGATTTTACGATTATCTCCATACTCGTTCTGACCTTTGCTCAGATGGGTAATCCGGGTGTATTTTCTCTTTTTCATCAGAATAGAGTGGATTTTATGTACTGGAAATCACAGAGCACGGCAGCGATAATTTGCAAATAACAGGCTAAATACCAACTAATCGATTCTTGATCGGAATGAAGGCCGGAACCAAAATCGGCTTTTTTGTTGAGTTACAGGCTTCGAGCTATTCAATACAATGAAGAACACAAGAATCTTGGTACTTGATCCTCAATTCCACCACACCCCACACTCCACAGCTTGTAAAGCCAGTAGAAACATGTCGTCCAGTGGATTGAGAGTATCCTCGGGTTCCCAATGAGCCGAAAAATACAAAAATCCCGAAGAAAGTAGACTTTCTGACCAGATTCATCATGGTAGATGGCTTAATACCTCTTAAACGGGTGGTTGTTAATCATCCGCGGCAACACCTAGCTGTACCATCGTAGCACCAAGTATAATGCACCGTCACCTCGCCGTGACATTTGCGCTCCGAGAGGCTCATGGACTCGCGAGAGTCTATTTACGAAAGCGTCCACAGCACCTAGACGGAGGTAGCACCTCAAGCCTAAGACGAGAATTGCTTGTTGTATTTTGAAAAAAATTCTAGGCGATGACTAGGGAATGCACGCGGTGATCCCTGTCCAATCCGAAGGTCAAAATCACAGTGCACTGCGCTGTCGCGCAGCTTCATTTTCCTATCTGGACTTACAAGCGAGCTTGACGCCCTGGCAGGAAAAATGAAGCACCACCCTGCCATCCTCTTGCGGAGAGTAAGGGATTCGAACCCTTGATACCCTTTTGGAGTATACACGCTTTCCAAGCGTGCGCCTTAAGCCGCTCGGCCAACTCTCCGTTTAGCTTGGCAAAGGTAAATCAACAGAGCCAAAACAGCATATGTAACCACGGTATGGTGATTTTAAGTCATGGCGACGTCTCGACATCCGATCTAGAACTCCGCTATCCAAGAATGGAGGTATTGCCTCGTCGTACCACCTCTCTAAAAGAAAATGATAGGCGCCTAGCGCGAAATCCTCAGGCAGATGGAAATCCAGACCAACTTGCCCCTCGCAAGACCACCGTATCATCCGCGTGACAGACAGAGATACTACCCAAACGGTGACCACATAAACCCTTGAAAACCTGACGAATATATTTCAATAAAAGACTCTTCAAGTGCTCCTAATTCACAAATTGGCTTGAAGCCCTTTGCATGCCCTACTCTACCATTGACTTCTCTACCTTTGAGTCCGTTAATGTGAACTTGTGATCTTGCTTATCTCATCTTGAGTTGTCAAACCTACTTTAGCATCATACTGCTTCTAGCGTCCATGTTCCTGCACCAGCATCTTGTAGGACAGGATACCCCTATTGAAGAGATCCTTACTCAAGCAGAAAATCTTGTCAGTGAAGGATCTTACAAGGATGCGCGTACTCAGCTCGCTCAGCTTCCATCTCGCCTGACCCCAGACCAGCTCTACAGACGTCAGCTCCTTGCTCGTAGAGTCTATCGCAATCAGCTGTCACTGTCACATGAGTTGCTTGCCTTCCGTCCTGAGTATCCAGTGACAGGATCATGGAACAGCCTTGCCGTAGAGTACAAGAGATTGATCGCTCAGACCAGCGTCATAGGGCGAGTGAGCTATGCTCGTAGATTTGACGATACTGACCTCCTTTATGAGCTAGAGAGCTATCCAGTGTTCAGTAATCGTTTTTACTCGTATGTCAATGTATCAGTGGGCCAGGCCAGATTCTATCAGCAATTTGGGGCTAGCGCCTCAGCGTATTATTCATTGTCCAAGGGATACGAGCTCGAAGCAGGCTTTCGATATTTGAGGTTTCGTCAGGTAGAGTTCACCAGCATCATCGGGGGTGTCACTAAGTATATTGGCCGATTCTATCTTAATACGCGCGCTTACCTAGGCCCCAGAGATGCCAGCACCCTCATCCAAAATTACCAGCTCAATGTACGCTACTACCTTCATGGACCTGAAGAGTACTTGAGCCTTAGATTAGGGACAGGCATCTCTCCAGATGACCGCAATCGCTGGCTTCAGGTAAAGGAAAATCCAAACCTCAACGCTCTATATGCGACCGTAGGGATCCACAAAGTCTGGGAGCACACCATCCTTATGCTTCAGGCTGGTTACTTACACGAGCAGCTTACTTCCAATCGCGATGGTCGACAATGGATTGTAGCCTCTACGCTGCGATATCGATTCTAGGAGAGTGTTACCATAACATGCTCAAGTGCCAGAGCCAAATCCCTTGCGCGACATATTCCCCCACTGAGACTTGACACCAGCTATTTTCTTGACATAGCCGCGCATCTCCCCGTAGAGCATAAAGGGATGAGAATACATACTTTCCAGATAGGCCACTGCCAAGAGGCGTAGCACCTCTGACCACCTGGTATAGCGCTGATACTTGAAGGTATATAAAGCTATTGCATAGGTAGAGAAGAGACATCCAAGCAGGTACACGAGTAACATTAGGTATAGGGCATGCGGCACATTGATACGAGCAGTCGCTGTGAGATATACGAGAAATACAAGCCCGAGCGCCTCTACGATCGGCGCCGCTAGCTCAAAGATTAACCAGTAGGGGTATAGCAGCCATCCCATACGTCCATATCTCGAGTTGAATAGCAGATATCTATGCTTTCTCATCGTCTCCCAGAGCCCCCTGGCCCAGCGATCACGCTGGGTCATGTAGACGCTAAGCGTACTCGGTGCCTCAGTGAAGCACAGCGTCTCAGGGATATAGACCACATCGTAGCGTACTCCTAGGCGCTCCATGTGTGCTCGCAGACGTATACAGAGTTCGAGATCCTCTCCCACCGTCGTCCGATCCAGTCCACCTACTTCCATGAGTCGACTGCGTGGATACAGACCCATAGCTCCAGAGACGAGCATCAATCCATCGACCTGACTCCATGCCATCCGCCCGAGCAAGAAAGACCTCATGTATTCTACGATCTGCACTCGTGCTATCCATGCTTTGGGAAATCTGAGATCTCGCAGTATGCCTTTCTCTACGATCGCGTCATTGGCTATGCCGATACCAGCACCACAAGCGATCAACTCGCGATCCCCAGCTAGCAAGTATGGTACCACCATCCGCTGCACCGCATCTTGCTCCAGGATGCAGTCCGCATCTGTGCAGAGTATGAGTGTTGTACTTGCAGCATTGATTCCACAGTTGATAGCATCGGCGCGGCCGCCATTTACCTTATCTATTACAGTGAGATGCGTGTACATAGGATTGGTGCTGCGATAGATCGCCCTCACTGGAGCAGTCTCTATGCTCGGCTCGCTATCGTCACGCACGTAGGCATCAGCCACCAGATCATAGGCAGTAATGAGCTGACTCATGGTATCATCGCTACTGCCGTCATTGACTACGACCAGCTGGTAAGAGGGATACTGCTGAGCGAGCAATGACCTCACATTCGTCACGATGCTCAGACCTTCATTATACGCCGGAGCGACCAGTGATACAGAAGGCAAATAGGCAGATCCCTGCACATCACTTGCTGATACATAGTAGGAGCGTCGCTGATGAGCTCGCACGGCCAGAGTCGCCAGTATGCTCAGCACCAGATAGATAAGTGCCAATAGGATTCCATAGCCCAGAAATAGACCTGATAGGATGTCTATGATCTGATCTGCCCACTTCATCCCCTACAGAGCTAGTCGCTTGGATATGTTGATATAATTGGGATGTGCAGAGTAGATGGAGATGGGCATCGACTCTGGCTGTAGATTGCCGTCTAGATTTCGCAGCAGAGTGACACATAGGTCACTCAGTCTCTTGTCATCAGAAAAGGCCCCCTCCAGCAGCATCCCGTGCATCTCTGGCAACAGATCAAAAGAGTCAGCTAGTCTCGCACAGAGCATGCGCAGACTCTCATCACCCTGATTCCATGCTTCGAGTAGCAGATCCTTCTGAGCAACTGGAAAGTAGGTAGTTAGTTTTTCTATGATCCTGATTTGCTGCCACATCGTCATCCGGCGAGTAGAAGCGCTGAGGTGAGGCAGTGCCGCCCATCCCCTCTGCTTGATCAGAGCTATCTGCGACTCTCTCCTCAGATATATATGATCATGCGCGATATATTTATCCAGCATATCCTCAGGTATGAGGCTATCAGTCTCATACAGATTGACGACCGCTCGAGCACGATGCATATTTCCCTTCTGATGAAGACTTGCCACCAGGGCGCTGTCTATTCCCAGCCGATCCAGTAGCTCAGAGGACAGGTGAGGCAAAGAGAAGTAGTCTTGTACCAGACGTAGTTGATCGATGAGATATCTCCTCCCTTTGACACCACTTGTGAGGCTGCGTAGCTCCTGCACCTGCGCTTGTCTATTGCTGACATCTGCCGTAGCTATGCTACCTAGTAGCTCACCGAGCAGCGATCGGATCTCCACATGTCTGCGATCATCGCGATATCTCAGGGCTCGCGCGATCAGCATGAGTGCCCACAGACTGATGATCAAGACACATACTATGCCTATCAGCACTTTGAGTAGAGTCAGTGTCATTGCCCTATCGTGTTTATGAGATCTGATATTTGGTCTAGCGTCATCGGCAGCGCTACTCTATGAAGCGATAGTGTCTCACTAGACTCACGGAGCGAGCCTCGATCATGATCTAGCACAATGATCTTGGCCGTAGGGCACTGCGCCCTCAGATACTGCAGATGATCAGCTGATCTCGTACCTTGTACATGAGCATCCGTGATGATGAAGTCATAGGGATGTCGGTTCACTTTTGCTTCTACCTCATGCACATGTTGTACTATGTCTACTGCACCAGGCGCCCACTTAAGTCGTCTTCTGAGGATGCTCGCTATCAGTCTATCAGAAATGATTAATTTTCGTTTCATCCTTATCCCAGAGTCTTGATTCAGACGCGAAAGATAAGAATTCTCGGCAGGCATCTTCATCGTGGTACAGCCACTTTTTGCCCTAAGGCAGCATACAGATCCAGCGCATTCTGAGTCGTACGATCCGCCACCGTCGCGCGATCCATATCCAGCGCAGCAGCAAGCACTTCCAGCACATGGACCATATAGGATGGCTCATTTTGCTTTCCGCGGTGCGGTGTGGGAGATAGATAGGGACTATCAGTTTCTAGCACGATGTGATCCAGATCATCTTCTCGGAGCTCGTTGCGGAGGAGGACTTTTTTGTACGTAAGTACGCCCCCTAGCCCTACATAGAAGCCCAGATCCTTGATCTCATCCAGCTGCTTCCTGCTCTCACCAAAGCAATGAAATACGCCTCGGAGCCGCCCGTCCTGATGCTTGCGGATGAGGGCAATCGTATCGTCCAGCGCCTCGCGAGTATGAAGCACGATCGGTAAATCTAGCTCGCGCGACCAAGCAATCTGTCGCTCCAGTGCCGCCTGCTGCTCCGCCTTGTACGTGAGATCCCAGTGGTAATCCAGACCCGTCTCCCCTATCGCTATATGCTCCCGCTCATCGAGTAGCGCCTCCATCTGATCCAGCACCGTCTGCCAATCCTCAGCCACGCTACATGGATGCAGCCCCATCATGGGATGACAGTACTCATATGCATCCGCCACCTCGTACATCTGTGGCACAGACGCCAGGTCGATATTGGGCATACAGATGTGTGCCACACCAGCAGCTCTCGCCCGATCAAGCATCTCCGCACGCCGCTCACCATAGGCCTCCACATATACATGCGCATGCGTATCTATCAACTGTCCTGCCTCCATAGGACAAAGATACTCAGGCAGATATCTTGCATGAGGGCGTCCCCCTGCGGGTCCCTATGCTTCACCCGTCGTCGTGTCCTCCTCCGTGCTCCTGCGTCGCACCAAGGGGATTTCGCAGCGGTGACGCATGATCTACTTGTACACATGTCGTGCTAGAAGAAAATGTGACCATTCTCTCCTATAAAAAATATTACATATCTATCACCACCTCATCATCACATTCCAGCTGTATCGCTAATAATCTGCGACATTTACGTCTAGAAAGCAGAAGCAGCATGGCAGCAAAAAAGAAAAAATTTTATGTCGTCTGGGAAGGACATGTACCAGGCGTCTACACCGACTGGGCCGACTGCCAGGAGCAGACACGCGGCTATCCCAATGCTAAGTTTAAGTCCTTTCCCACTCGTCCTGCCGCTGATCAAGCCTTCCGTGACGGAGCTGAAATGCACTATGGAGCTGGAGCAAAGGCCACTGGCGGATCTAGCGCGCGTCGCCACTATCGAGATATCCCAGAGATAGACCAGTATGCACTCTCCGTAGATGCAGCGTGTAGCGGCAACCCAGGAGATATGGAGTACCAGGGCGTATGGATAGAGCATGGCGATGTCCTCTTCAAGAAAGGCCCTTACACCATGGCGACTAATAATGTGGGGGAGTTCCTCGCCCTCGTCCATGCTCTCGCCTACTTTCATCAGACAGGCGAGCAGGATGTGACCATCTACACAGATTCACGCACAGCCATAGCATGGGTCCGCAATAAAAAAGCCAAGACCCAGCTCAAGCAAACTTCTCAGAATACCGTGCTTTTTAATCTCATACAGCGAGCGGAGAAGTGGCTTCACACCCACACGTACAGCAATCCTATCATCAAGTGGGACACCAAGAACTGGGGCGAGATTCCAGCTGACTTTGGTAGGAAGTAGCGATAGACGGGCTTACTACTTTGCCTCGTCGCATTACTCTCTACGACAATTGTCCGTAGACCGATGAGCTAGGATATCCGAGTACGGCTAGCACGCATTTGGCCGAAAGGCCTCCAAGCCTCTCCCACATACCGTCTATACCTATCTATCTCGATGAATAAGCGCTCTATAAGTCAGCGAGAAGATGATAGATCGTATACTTTTAAGCCTGTAGATTTTGATACCATATGAAAGACCAACTCAGAAGTATTTTTCAGCGCTTCCAGCCCCATCTCTTGCCTCTTCTCGCCATATTCGTCTTTACGAGCATCGTCTTCTTGCCACAGTACAGCGGCAAGAAGATCAATCAGTCTGACATAGATCATAGCTATCGAGTGACCAAGGAGTCTTGGGACTACTATGAGAAGCATGGTAAGCGCAATCTGTGGACCAATTCTATGTTCGCCGGCATGCCGACTTTCCAGAGTGGCGGCTTGCAGAAAAAGAATCTTTTTGAGCACTTGGCCAAGATCACCACCTTCTTTATCAAGAAGCCCATTGGTGGATTTTTATTTGGTTGCTTTTCTATGTATTTATTGCTGGTGTTACTCGGTATAGATCGCTGGCTCAGTGCCTTGGGAGCCGTGGCGCTGTGCTTCTCCACGCAGCTGATGATCATCTACTGGGCAGGACATAATAGTAAGTTGCTCACGATCTTCACCTTTCCTCTCGTGCTCGCTGGACTACACAGTCTCGTCAAGCGCAGGTATACGCTAGGAGCTCTGCTTACTATACTAGGCGTCGGACTCAATCTTTATAGGAATCATTACCAGATGTCTGTCTACATGATTCTGTTTTTTGGTATTTATTTTATCATAGAAGGGATCGGCTTTGTCAAGCAAAAGGACTGGAAGCACTTACTCAAGGTGGCTGGTATATGCCTAGCGGCAGGAGTCCTAGCCATGCTGTGCAGCATGACACGCATCCTCACCACTCTAGACTACACGCCAGAGAGTATCCGCGGTAAGCAAATCGTGAGTAAAGAGCGCGGCGTTGTAGAACCAGAAGAAGCCGAAGGAGTAGGCTGGACTTTTGCTAATTATTTTGCCTTTGACCTACGGGACTTGGGGGCAGTGATCGTCCCGCGATTTGCTGGTGGCGGCCGGCAGGAAGATATAGGACTTGATTCTGATATGGCTCGCGCCATAGGTAATAGCGCTTATCAGCCCAAGCGTACCAAAATCTCCACCTACTATGGGAATCAGCCATTTACCGTAGGTGCACCCTATCTCGGGATAGTGACATTTACCTTATTTCTTTTTGGATTATTTGCGGTGCCTGGTCGCTGGCGTATATGGGCGGCTATTTGCGTATTATTTTCTGCACTGTATGCACTAGGAGATAATCTGAGCGGATTTAATAAAATATTCTTTAATACCATCCCGCTATTTAATAAATTCCGTGCTCCAGGGAGTATCCTATTGGCTGTCGCTATTTGCTTCCCTTTGATTGCATGTCTCGGCCTTCAGCGCCTGATAGATCGCGAGGATAAAAAGAAGATGCTCAAGCCCCTCATGATCGTGGGTGGCATCCTCATAGCATTTTTGGCTGTATTTCTCGTCGCTGGACCATCTATCCTTGACATGACTCATAGGTATGATAATCGCTTTACAGATAAGGGCATTCCCTATGAGATACTACAAGGGCAGCGCGAGATATTTTTACGACAGGATCTCCTACGCGCTCTGGGACTCGTGATTGCGATCTTGGCCGTACTCTGGCTTTACATCGCAGAGAAAATTAATAAGACCATCCTGATCATCGCCGCCGCAGCGCTGTTACTGTTTGACATTGTAAGTATCAACCAGCGATATCTGGATTACTCGATGTATAAAGGATCGACTAAGAAAGCTGGTCAATTCACGCCTAGTCCTGTGGACAATCAGATCTTGCAAGATCAGGATCCGCACTACAGAGTCATAGATCAGACAGGAAAGTCCTTCCGAAATTCAGAAGCGAGCTACTTTCATAAATCTGTAGGTGGATACAATGCTGCTAAGCTCCGCAGATTCCAAGACTTGATTGATTTTCATCTTAATAAAGGTCGTACCAGCGTATATGGAATGCTCAATACTAAGTACATCATAAAACCTGGTACAAATGGTCAGAAATATGTAGAAAAGAATAATCGCGCCATGGGTAATGCATGGTTTGTCAATAATATCCAGTATGTGGATAATGATAAAAACGAACTTCTCGCCCTATCCAACTTCGAGCCCAGTAGCACAGCAATCGTACATACAGAATTTGCAAAATATCTCGAAGGCCTCAGTCCCAATACGGGCGGCGCCCTGCGACTTACCTCCTATGACCCAGACGAGTTGCGCTATGAGTACACCTCACGCACAGAAAATCTGGCAGTCTTCTCAGAGATGTATTATGGCCCCAATAAAGGCTGGCAGGCTTATATCGATGATCAGCCCGTAGACCATATTAGAGTCAACTATGCACTGCGTGCACTGCGAGTTCCCGCAGGATCGCACACGATCAGATTTAGTTTCAGGCCGAGATCCTACTATCTCGGAGAGACCATCAGTCTGATCGGATCTATCGTATGTGGACTGATATTGCTATTTCTGATTTACTTGCTTATCAAGAATACTCCTCCCCTAGAAAAGAAGAAATCTATTGCCTCCGCTACTAGCGCCAAATCAAAAAAGAAAAAATCTGGCGCTATATCGACAAAGAAAAAATCCAAAGGCAAGAATACTTCCAAGAAATAGATGAAGATCCTACTCATCAGCTACTACTGGCCTCCTGCTTCCAGCGTGGGCGTGAGGCGCTGGCTGAGATTTGTGCAGGAACTAGATAAGTCACGCTATGACATCACTGTCGTATGTCCTGCAGATGCCTCCTATCCCAGTACGGACTCGAGCCTTGCTCGAGATATAGAAGGTGTGACGCTCCTTCCCGTACCCATATGGGAGTGGCGCGACCTATATGATAAGCTGACTAGAAGTCATAAGGATACAGATAAAGAAGGCTCGATCGATCGAATATTTTACCGCGAAAAATCACAAAAGAGCCTCCTCCAGAGACTATCTCTCTGGCTACGAGCCAATGTAGTCATACCTGATGCGCGTGCTTCATGGATCCGCCCTTGCATCCAGGCAATCATAGCCTACCTAGAGGAGCACGACGCAGATGTCATCATCAGTACCGGGCCACCCCACAGCTGTCACCTCATCGCCGAGCATATCAAGCGTGCTCATGCTGATATCCCATGGATTGCGGATTTTAGAGATCCGTGGTCAGGTGGGGCAAACTTTGGCGTGTTACCACTTACTAGCTGGGGAAAGCGCAGGCATATGCGCCTAGAACGGAGCGTACTCAGGCATGCAGACTGTATACTGACCGTCTCCTGGACATGGCAGCAGCAACTAGCAGATCTCGGTGCCAAGCGCACTGCTCTCATCACCAATGGATTTGACCCAGCAGACTTTACGGATGAGCCTAGCAACACAGCATCGGATAAATTTATCATCAGCCACGTCGGTACATTATTTTCTGATCGCAGCGCAACGGTATTTTGGGAGACGCTCCGTGAGATTCTTACCGAGCGACCGACCCTGCGAGAGACACTGCGCGTGCGCCTTATCGGTCGTATAAGCGAGGAAATCCATAGCATCATAGAAAGCTACGGCTTGACTGATATAGTAGAGCTCGTGGGTACCATTTCGCCGCGTAGCGCGATCAGCGAAATGCAAAGCGCTGATCTGCTGCTGCTAGTAGTCAATAAATCTATCGATTATCAAGGTCGCATACCTGCCAAGATCTACGAGTACATCGCAGCAGCCAAGCCCATACTCGTGATAGGCCCAGATGATGCCGATATACATCGTGTAGCTCCCTACGCAGTAAGTCTCGATGAGAGCATATCGATAAAGGAGAGAATCACACGGCTCTCACAGTTAATAGATGCACCACATGCTATCACGACGAATGAGCTGCTTCACCAATCCCCCTACAGCATAGCAAAAATCACCTCACAGCTGGAGGAGCTACTACAGTCCGTAGTATCCTTATCTCAGGACTAGCTCGCCGATCTCGCCTGCTGAGCAGATAGCCACTTTGTAATCAGGTAATAAATCCAGATTGTATAATGTCCAATCTCGTGCTGAATCTTCCGATGGTACCTTTATATCGATCTTTACATCGTCCTCTACACCTACTGTAAAGCGATCAAGACCATAGGATATTCCTGAGCCTTGTGCCTTGATAAAAGCCTCCTTGCGACTCCATATCGCAAAGAAATTCTTCCTGGCCTCTTTATCACTGAGCTGCTTCAGACTACTTCGCTCCACAGTGGAAAATACCAACTCTGCCATTTCAATTATCTCTACAGCTGGGTCCATCCACTCTATGTCGCAGCCAAGCGCAATACGCGAGCGCTCCTCAAATCTCCCAGAGGATGGATCTGATCTTGCTATAGCTAGCAGGACATAATTTTTAGAGTGCGACAGATTAAATAATATGTCCGGATATCCCATGAGTGTAGGCTTTCCGTATTTGTTGTAGTCAAATTGTAATTCATTTGCCGCAAGGCCAACTACACCTGAAAGCTCTCGCCTCAGCCAAGATCTCCGTTTCACATAGTGGACCGCCAGTTCTTCATAGACATATCCATCGCGCCGGAGCTTCTCATCATCACTGAGGATATCATGGTCAAGGATGAGATCATCATATTTCCTCAGGTAGACGCTTATCATCTTATCTGCTGAGCTAATATGCTTGAAATCGTCTCTGCTAGCCTAGCTACGAGAGGCGCCTTGAATAAATTAACATGCCTGCCTGGCACCACATGCAGATCGACTCGATCACCTGAGAGCGACTTCCACTCGGAGACATGAAGGTCTTTGTCGCTTCGCTGGGCAAATTCTCTGCTTCTGATGAGATGTATGTCTAGATCTTGCTGCGGCCAATCATACTTATTATAGACGATCTCTAAGGCTGCTTCTGTCCTCCGGAAGTCCTTCATCTGCTGAGACTCGACCTGCGAGAATAATTTTCCGCGCAGGGCAAACCACTTCACCAGCAGCATATCTCTCACGCGCAGCCACTCACCGCGTCGTATGATGGAGATCCATTTGCTGATTTTGCTCTGCTTCTGCTCATCTGGTCTGCCGAAGGTAATTCCTGGACCACTATCCACTACGATGATGTGTATCTCTAGACCATATTCCTCACGGACGATTCTTGCCATCTCATAGACTATGGCAGAGCTAAAACAATAGCCGAGTACGAGTATAGGCCCCTCAGGCACGATGGTAAGTATTTCTCTTAGATAAGCGCGTGCCATGGAGTCTATGCTCTGATTGTGCATGCTAGTACCGTCCAGGCCGTAGGACTGTATGCCATAGACAGGACGCTCATCACTCATGATCTCTGCGAGCTCTCTATAGGCAAAGACATGTGCGCCGCCAGCATGAATGCAAAACAGCGGAGCACCCTCTCCCTGTATACTCAGAGGCACTACGGCAGACCATGATTCTGCGCTAGAGTCGCGAGTGATAAAGTTGGCAAGAGCGCGTATCGATCTATACTCCAGTAGCTTGGCTGGAAGGATCTTGTGACCTAGCTCGGATTCGATGGCGGTGAAGATCCTCAGAGCTTGCAAGGAGGTGCCGCCTAGAGAAAAGAAATCAGCATCTACCGATATCCGTGGGCGCTGGAGCACCCTTGCCCATATGTGAGCGAGATCTAGCTCCATCTTGGACTCTGGTAGCACGATCTGTCGATCTATTGGTGCGTTCGTTGTACTTACTGCAGGGGCTGGACTTTTTCGCGGTGACACGTTGCTGATGATATATTCCTTCTGCGCTCCGCTGAGCACACCTTGCAACACAGAGAGATAATCACTACATAGCTGCTTTGCCTCATTGGCTGGGATGAAGTGCGTATCATATAAGATCTTAAGCTCATGAGCCTCATCTCTAGGCGCGAGTATCCCTGTCAGAGGGAATGTGCTCGTGAGGCCGCCTTGAAAATCGCGAATCGCTATGTCTCTGCCTGATAGATCCTGCCATGGAAAATTCTCATAAGTGAATAGCGACTGGAGTAGAAGCTCCTTGCCAGTCCGCCCCCATGCGCGCTGCTGATCAGGAAGTGGTGTCTGCCCAGCTGCCATAGTCTCACTGAGGCTTGCTTGATAGACCTCTAGCCAATTGCTCATGTTCTCATCTTGCGATCTTGCAATCACTGGCACCACATTCGTCAGCATACCCACGAGATCTGTGATCCCTGGCATAGCTATGTCTCGGCCGGAGACTGTGGTACCATGTACCACTTCATCTTGTCCGCTCCATCCCATGAGCAGCAGACTCCAGGATGCTTGGTAGAGCGTGTTGACACTTACGGCCATCTTGCGGGCGACATCGGCAATCGCCTCAGAAGTGCTCTGGTCAATCTTGAGATTGACTTGAGATATGACGGTCTGCCCTGCAGATTCCCTCACGCGATCGCGTCCAAATAATCGTGTCGTCTTGAGAACCAATCCATCCAGCTCGCGCGGCAATATGTAGGATTCTCGATGCAATTTGCGCCATAGCAAATAGTCTCGCATAGCTGGTCGCCGGCTTCCAGCGCTATACGATTTTACATCATGATAAGCCGTGTGTAGATCGCGAAGTATATGCGCCGTGGACCACCCATCTAGTAAGATATGGTGACAGTGCCAGTGTACGATGTGATTTACCTCGCTTGCTGAGATCACTCTGACCGTCTCTACGTCCCGCTTAGACAATTCATAGCCTTGTGATACGTCTTTAGCTTCTAGCTCCGCGATCTTATCAGTAAGTTGCTCAGGATCCTCCACATCAAGAAAGAGCAGTGGCATCGTCCTTGGATGGTGTACGATCTGGACTGGCTTATCCGTCTTCTCCCAGTGGATCGTGGTGCGGAGAGCAGGCGTGCCAGCGACTACCGCATCCCAGGCCATCTGCAATCGAGTCTTGTCCAAGCGGCCCTCTATGACAAACTGCACATGCAGCTGTCCCTGATCATGCTCTGCGATCTGGTGATGTACTAGCAATGTCTCTTGCAGTCCACTGAGCGGTATGATAGCTTCAAACTTGGACATCAGTCGTCGATTTCATCAAAGAGCGCGTCTAGCTCATCTGCCCGTAGATCTACGTCTATATCGTATGCACTTACCATGCGTGCAGCCTCTATATCAGTCGCTGAATAGAGGCTGTAGGCTTCGATGAGATACTGCTTGACGCTTGCTATGAGATCAGTAGATAGATAGCGTGAGTCGTGACTGAGATGGAGCTCATATCCCTGTGGAGTCTTGTAAACATTGCACTCTATCAGAGCTTGGCGCTCACTCAGATCGCTGCGCAGACCGTCTCGTAGAAACTTCACTTCATCCAGACCGTCGTAGCTCTGTACCTGATTACTCCCTAGATAGTTGTACAGGAGTCGATAGGGATGTTGCTTGACTGATATCCCCGCCTGCTGCGCTATGGCTCTGTCTATGCCATCATCCATCACACCATCCAGTGCATGCACCACGTGTCTCAGATAGTCTTGAGGATTATTACCCATCGCAAGTTTTATCGAGTACATAGATGTGAACCATCCTACAGTGCGAGACACGTCTATATCTATGGCACTGTGGCTTCTACCGAGGTTCTCCACGTCTATCACAAGTTCGGTCTTATGTATCGCGCGCATGACCGCATCTGATATCGCCGCGAGTACCACATGTTGATCCTGACGACTGCCATCCAGCGTGGTAGCACTAGACAGCGCTATGACTTCGTGTTTCACATCTCGCTCTAGAGATTGTCCATCCCAGCTCTGCTGGAGTTGCCACGCCTCTACCTTAAAATTCTCTGTAGATGCCTTCGCTACTTGCCTTCTCTCGTCTATCTTATCGGCCCAGTCCAGTATGGAGGTGGAGAGAGTTGCCAGCTTAGTCGTTGGATCTCGTAGTAGGATCGATAGGTCTTCTAGTAGGATAGACCACGATAGTGCATCCACTACAAGATGATGTGCCACCAAAATCACCTCAGAAATGGCCTCATCATCAGCAGTAGCTAATAGCTTGAATAAGCCACCCTGTGATGGGCTCATACGAGCAAATAGCTGGGCCATGCGAGTCTCGTGGACTCTTGAGAATCCACGCCCGACTGCACCCGCCATAGACAATTTGCCATCTAGCAGGATCATGGCGTCTGGATCAGTAGCCTCGACTATTTCAAATCTACCTGTGGACTGATCAAATCGGCTTCTCAGGGCATCATGATGCTCGAGAAGTCTTGTAATTATCTTACTTGCATGCTCCTGTGAGATCGGTTCAGTCAACCGGATCTGGTAGGCATGCCCCCAGTGCTCAGGCGCCTGCTGATGCAGATCAAAAAACCACTGGTGAATCGGCAGGAATGCTGCTTGCCCTGTACGCCGTGCCACCAGCTCCACTGACGGCTCAGCCACCTGCGAGAGAGCCCTGATGGTCTGATGAGTAAATATGTCCTGAGGCTTAAACGCTAGTCCAGCGGCACGAGATCTAGCAAGAATCTGTATGCTCATCATACTATCTCCACCGATCTGAAAAAAATTATCGTCCACCGACACTGATGCGATTCCTAGTACATCTTGCCATATATCGCGCAGTACACCTTCTTCTTTTGTCCAGCTGTGCTTACCTACATCGTCTGTCTGCTCACTCGGTAGCTGGAGGGACGCTAAGTGCTGACGATCTACCTTGCCATTGGGCAGACGGGGCATCTTGGGCAATTGATGCCAGAGATCAGGAATCATATGCCCAGGCAGCTCGTTTCGCAGTGCTGTTTCTAAGCGAGAGTGATCAGATTCTGCGGAGGTGTAGTAGCACACTAGCTTGCGCGTATGTCCGCTCTCGCGTAGCTGCACGACTGCCTCACTCACCTCACCGAGAGATAAGATGCGCTGCTCGATCTCGGCTAGCTCTATACGATATCCGCGCAGTTTGATCTGCTGATCCACGCGTCCCAGATAGGCGAGCTGACCATCACTGCGCCACTTCACGCGGTCGCCCGTGAGATAGACCTTACGATCATCTAGCCACGGTAGCCTTACAAATTTAGAGGCCGTCAATTCTGGACGATTGTGATATCCCTCCGTGAGGTTGCTGCCGTAGACAGCTAATTGACCAGGTGTACCAAGTGGTACACGCTTGAGGCCTGAGTCTAGTACGATGCAGCCCGTATTCGCCACAGGGCCACCGATAGGTACACTCGGGGTATCGGATGTCTTCAAGACTGCAGCGGTGGACCAGACGGTATTTTCTGTAGGACCGTATTCGTTGACCAGCTGAGTGGTATCTGCTGATTTCTGATGGTGGCGCTGTATCAATTTGGCGCTTGACGCCTCACCTGCTACTACCACTACGCGCAGAGACCTGAGCTTCTCAGCTGGTACCTGATCCAGTAGTAGCTCATAGAGGCTAGGAAGCATGAGGGTGTGGCTGATGCCATGGGCGGCGATTAACTCTCCTAGTGCCATGAGATCCTGCTCAGATCGGCGAGGCACGAGAGTTAGGCATGCACCAGTAGTCAGCGTCCAAAATATTCCTGCCACACTGCTATCAAAACTGAAACTCGACAGCAGCAGATAATTTCTTACCGCATCCTCGTAGAATACTTCGCGAGCGGCTGTGCTGTAATATAATTGACTGTGCTGGACTGGCACGCCCTTGGGTCGTCCAGAGCTGCCAGAAGTATATATGATGTAAGCGATCTCCTCCGAGCCTACGAGCGGCAGCTCCATTGTCACATGCTCTAGTCTTGAGCGGTCCACTGTCATGCTTTCTACCGTGCTGCTCTCCCCTGTAGAGCTTTCCTCATCACAGAGAATCAGCGCTACGCCACTATCCTTGATCATGAAATCCAGGCGCTCCCACGGATAGCTAGGATCTAGTGGCACATAGTGTGCACCAGCCCTCAGTACAGCCCATATCGCGATGATCATCTCTATACCCGGCTCGGCGAGTATACCCACAGCACTTCCTTGGAGTCTTCTTTCCAGAAGCCTGGCGGCCAGCGATCTGCTATATCGATCCAGATCAGCATGTGTGATAGATTGATTCCCAAAGCTGACCGCTTGAGCCTCTGGTGTATGCGCGCAGGCAGCAGACCAGGCCTCTATGACAGTCGTATAAGGGTAACTACGAGAAGGACCTTGCTCCCAAGACTGGAGCAGCTCCGCCGTATCTGGCGCGATGATCTCTATCTGAGTCAGGGACTTGGCAGGATCAGATAGCATCTGGCCTACGATATGCTTGTAGCTCGCGAGGAAGTGATCTAGGCGCTTTCGCGCAAATGTCTCCGTGCTATACTCCAAGATGATCTGATGGCCATCGGCATCGCGCGATACGTACAAGGTCAGATCAAACTTTGCCACTCCAAGATCGAGTGGCTCCACATGGAGTCTTACACCGTCATCAAATAATCCCTCATCACCTACCTCATGATAGAGAAACATCTGCTGAAAGAGCGGATTTACATTGGCCTCGCGAGGGATACCCATTTCGCTTACCAGCTCCTCAAAGGGTACATCTCTATGGGCAAATGCTCCCATGACCTGCTCGTGCATTTGCTTGACAAAGCTCTCTATTGTACTCGCGTGGTCTAGCCGAGATCGGATCAGTACCGTCTCGTTAAAAAATCCGATGGCTTGCTCCAGGTCCTCACTATCACGATTGCTCACTGGTGAGCCAATCACGATGTCGTCCTGGCCTGCATGCTTGTGCAGTGCCAGTAGGAAAGCCGCTAGCAGATAACTATACGGCGTACAAGCCATCTCTGAGGCGCGACGCTCCACCGCTTTGGCCATATCCATCCCCCAGCGCGTCTCCAGATATGCACCATCATGTGTCATCACAGACGGTCTGGCATAATCATGCTCTATATCGACACGGTCAGGAGCACCTGAGAGCCTTTCTTTCCAGTACGCCAGACTGTCGGAGTCTGTAGTCATAGAAGCTTGACTGTGCGCATACTGCAGGTAACTAATAGAGGTAGCGGAAGTAGGCAACTTTGATCCAGTGGACAGTGATCGATAGATCTGAGACCATCGCTGACGCAGCACCCGCATAGACCACTTATCAGTGATGATGTGATGCATGGTGAGCTGGAGCAGAGATACTCTATCATTCTCATGAGCTATAGAGAGTCGTACCAGAGGGCCACTGTCCATGCTCAGGGGTCTTGTGGCTTCTAGCAGCTGCCACCGTCTGACTTGCTCATCGGAGTAGCTCTGTACATCTTGCTCAGTGATCTCTGGAGTCAGACCTGCCACTACTCGCTGCCGCACTGTACCAGATCGGTTCTCTATGATGGTGCGTAGTATATCTGTTTCCTCTACGATCTGAAGGAAGGACTGTAGGATCACATCTTTATCGATCTGCCGTGCACTGGTGTCAGTGTATACAGGCCGATATACTTCCGTATAGTGATAGTAGGGATCGCTAGGATCCACCTGATGCAGAAAATATAGTCGGCGCTGCCCAGGAGTTAGCTCAGCTTCTAGTATATCACTCTTAGCCTTAGGCTCCTCCTCGCTACTCCGCAGCCACTGACTGAGAAGATCATCCTGCTCCATGTGATCTGCCACCGTGTAACTGCGCTATAGACCGATGAAGGAAAGGATTTTGTCCTTAGCCTTCCCTATGTAATTGTCCAGTAAAAAATCTACCTCAAAAGATCTCTCTATAAACCAGTAGATAGAGATGGCAATCAGGAGATAGCTTCCATATGTGATGATCTGAGGATAGGTGTTCCGCTTTCGCAAAAAGAATAAAAATGGGAAAAATGCCACCACTATGAGTATCTGCCCCAGCTCTACCCCCACATTGAATCCTAGCAGGCTCCAAGTCATGAACTCACCATTGAGTCCTTTTTCGCCTAGCACACTCGCAAAGCCTAGACCATGAAACAATCCAAATCCAAGAGCAATGAGCCATTCACGCTTACCGAAGATGGGGCGTATATTGTGCAGAGCAGCTAGAGCAATAGACAGAGCAATGATGGACTCTACGACACGCGAGCTCAAGTTGATCACTTGAAATGCTGCTAGTGCGAGCGTGATGCTATGAGCTATAGTAAACCACGTGACGATACTGAGAATGTACCAGAATGCTGGCATGAATCCCTCCACGGGATTCCACTGATAGCCACCATCAGGCCTCGGCTGGCGTCGCACCACAGCTGGAAGCAGTAGAGCGAGCAAAAATAGAATGTGATCGAGACCTATATAGATATGGTACATACCTAGTCGCACCATATTCTTGAAGCCTCGCCACATGGATGCATCTGCGAGCTCAAGAGATTGCTGAGTATCATCCTTGCTGAAGATGAGTGATGGTATGCCCTCATTATTCACGATGCCAGACTTCCAGTGATGCCCGATGACGAGCATTCCCTGATGCTTGGGATCTTTGTCAAACAGCACATCGTAATCCACATCTACCGTCTTGGGCGCCTCTTCCATGCCAGGAAGCTCGAAGTGCGCCCTGAGAAACACTCCGAGCTTAGCCTCAAAGAGCTCCGGTTCGATAAATAGCATGCGGTAAGAAGTGCCATCAGCTTGCAAGCGGATGCGCTGACTCATGTAAGACTGTATGGCTGGTAGATGAGGTTTCAGATCATCGACAGACATCCCGCGCTCGAGTGACAGTCCCAGAGCAGTATTGATGTCCTTAAATGTCATCTCCACAGTCCCTTCCGTGTGATTCTCGTAGATCCTCAGATAGAGGTAACTCTGATCTGGAGCATGAGCCAGTGAGGACGTCATGCTGATCACGGTAAGCACAAGAGAAAAGAAGAACCGAGATATAAGTGTAGACATGAAGAGTGAAGCTTACTCAGTGGATCGATTAGGCGCTGGTAAAATTATCGCTTCTGTGGTCAGCAGAGCTAACATATACAGAATATAATTAAGCCGCCTATGCCCCGAGAACCGTGAGCAATATGGCAGCAATAGTACCTTTGCGCCGCTTTCAAGACCGAGAATTGATACAATGAAGAATACGCCAGCCACAGAGACGCTAGTTCTCGAGTCTCACCACGTACAAGAGATCATAGCTCAGGTGGGGGTAGATCAAGTGATGGATGACTTGATCTCGAGGATGTATGAGGACATTCGGCAATATACACCAGAGGCAATGCAGATTCCTGCTAGATCTGGATTTCACTACACATTGCCCCATACTGGGCTCATCGAGTGGATGCCTCTCTATGCGCGTGGTGAAGAGATCACGATCAAGCTTGTAGGCTATCACCCTGGCAATCCAGAGATCTTTCATTTCCCGACTATCCTGTCTAGTATCTACAGATTTGATACACAGAGCGGTCATCTCATGGCGATCATGGACGGTGTGCTGCCCACTGCGCTGCGTACAGGTGCGATATCTGGAGTGGCTACAGCGCTCATGAGTCATCCTGAGAGCTCTACACTAGGTCTCATCGGCTGTGGCGCTCAGTCTGTGACGCAGATACATGCTATATCTCGGAGTATGGATATACGGACCGTGCTTTACTATGACACAGATGAGGAGACTTGCAACTCTCTGAATTCTCGGATAGCAGCACTGAATCTGGACTGCACCTTCGTACGGGCGAGTATCTCTGAGATCGTACAGAACTCAGACGTCATCTGTACTGCTACCAGTATAGATATAGGACAGGGACCACTCTTCCGCGATCTACTTTCCAGACCACATCTCCACATCAATGCCGTAGGCTCAGATTTCCCTGGGAAGACAGAGGTCCCAGTAGAACTGCTTAGAAAGTCTGTGGTCATACCTGACTTCAAAGCTCAGGCCGTGGTGGAGGGCGAGTGCCAGCAGCTCACTGCAGCAGAGATAGGACCAGAAATATCCGCCCTGATCAAGTCTCCTGCTAAGTATAAATATATCCAAGAGCGCAGATCTGTATTTGATAGTACAGGATGGGCGCTAGAAGATCATATCGTCATGGACCTGATGATTTCCTATGCAGAGCGCTTGCAGATCGGCAGACGCTTATCAATAGAGTACTTCCCAGAAGACACCAAGAACCCTTACGAATTTTACACCCAGAAAACTGCGAAATCATCTCATATGATTTCCACATCCAATGCTATTTCCTAAGTTAAAGAGTTATGTTGAGATCCCTATTACTTCTACTTTGCCTTATAGCTATATCAGCAGTGACTGCACAGGAGACTCTATCTGGCAAGGTCGTTGATGATGAGCAGACACCCATCATAGGTGCTTATATCCTTTTGCTTAACCAAAAGACCCACACCCACTCCAATGCCTTTGGAGAATTTATACTCGACGGTGTCAAAGCTGGGGATACGCTGCAGGTGAGCAGCGTGGGATTTAAAACACAACTCGTAGCTATCTCTGACCTAAATAGTAAAATCAAAATAAAACTAGCCGATGAGAATTACCGAATCAATGAAGTCGTAATTTCTCAGGACGTCAATGCTATCCATCAGATCAGCAAGATCGACCTCATTAAAAATCCCGTCGTCTCATCGCAAGAAGTACTGCGATCTGTTCCAGGATTATTTATCGGTCAGCATGCAGGTGGTGGTAAAGCAGAGCAGATATTTCTCCGTGGATTTGATATAGATCACGGGACAGACATAGCCATCAGTGTAGAAGGCATGCCCGTGAATATGGTGTCTCACGCACATGGACAAGGATACGCAGACCTACACTTCATCATCCCAGAGACTATAGAGGATATAGACTACAATAAAGGTCCGTACTATGCTAATAGAGGCAATCTCAATACAGCTGGCTATATCGACTTTCGTCTAAAAAACAGGGCAAAAGAAAATCTGCTAGGTATAGAAATAGGCAATTTTAATAGCAGCAGATTTTCTGGAATTCTCAGCCTACTCAGCACAGAAAATACAGACGTCTATGTTGCTGGTGAATATCTACAGACGGATGGTCCATTTGAGTCTTCTCAGAATTTTGATCGTATCAATATCATGACACGCATGCACACCACTCTTGCGGATAATAGCACCATCACCGCTACATTATCTCACTTCTCCTCCGAGTGGGACGCATCAGGTCAGATACCTGTGAGATCTGTAGAGGCTGGAGATATCACGAGATTTGGAGCCATAGATGATACAGAAGGAGGACAGACAAGCAGGAGCAATGCCATGCTGAGTTATAACAAAAGCATCTCAGAAAGCACATATGTCAATAGCAATCTTTACTACAGCCGCTATGAATTTGAGCTGTTTAGCAACTTCACCTTTTTCCTCAGAAATCCAGAAGTAGGCGATCAGATTGTCCAGCGTGAAAAGCGCGACCTCTTCGGATTCCAGTCAGAGATTAATCACAGTACCACACTAGCTGGCAGACCCGCGCTACTCCAGGGAGGTATAGGCTTGAGAAATGATGAGGTGAGAGATAATGAACTATCAGATTCTCAAAATCGCCAGACACTCATACGCCGTCGTCAATTTGGTGATGTGAAAGAGGTCAATTACTTTGCATACGCCATGGTGGAGTGGGATTTTGGCAATCTGACCATAAATCCAGGACTGCGATACGATCAGTTTCAATATGAATATTATGATCGTCTGGCGACACTCTATGATCCACGATCAGATCAAGCATCTGTCATCACTCCCAAGCTGAATCTCCTGTACAATCTTAATCGCAATGCTCAGATATTCCTCAAGACAGGCGTAGGATTTCACAGCAATGATACCCGAGTAGTCCTTCAAGCTGATACAGAGGAGGGATTTGCGCCAAGAGCCTACGGAGTAGATCTGGGAACTATATGGAAACCCACCGATCGTCTGCTAGCTAATGTAGCACTCTGGTATCTCAATTCTGAGCAGGAATTTGTCTATGTGGGCGATGAAGGAATCGTAGAGCCAAGCGGCCAATCGCTACGATATGGCATAGATCTATCCATGAGATATCAAGCCACAGACTGGCTATATCTTACCACAGACTGGACGTATACTAATCCTCGCAGCGTGGATGAGCCAGAAGGGGCAGACTACATCCCTCTCGCTCCCATCTGGACTGGCACAGCCGGACTATCTATCAGCAAGGATGCTCTGGATATAGGGCTACAGATGAGATACCTTGGAGACCGCCCGGCCAATGAAGACTATTCTATCACAGCTAATGGCTATACCATCCTGGACGCTAATGCGAGCTATAGATGGAAGTCGCTCACATTTAGCCTCAATCTTGACAATGTATTGGATGTAGAGTGGGACGAGACGCAATTTGCGACGGAGTCGCGCCTATTTAATGAAACAGAAAGCACAGAAGAAATCCATTTTACGCCTGGAGCACCTAGGTTTCTCAGAGCAAGTGTGCAGTACCGATTCTGATCATCTATGGATTTTTCTATAGCTCCTCATCATCAGCTTCTCATAAGTGAGATGGAGACATTTGCTCGCTCAGAGCTCCAAGACGATGTAGTAGCTCGAGATAGCACTGGTACATTTCCTATGGACTGGTGGCACAAGTGTGCACAGCACGGTATACAAGGCATGGCATCCGTATCTCCCTACGGCGGATCGAGTCCGGAGCTAGACCTGCTGGGATCTATGATGGCTATCCAGGCGCTAGGACGTACATGTAAGGATGCGGGATTTTTACTTGCGCTCAATGCACAGATGTGGACAGTACAGATTCCTATCTTGCACTTTGGTACAGAGGAGCAAAAGGAACGTTTTCTGAAGCCACTAGCCACGGGACTGAAGATAGGTGTCCATGCCCTTACGGAGCCCGATGCGGGCAGTGATATCTTCAGCATGCAGACGACTGCCACGAAAGTAAACGGCGGTTATTTGCTCAATGGCGTGAAGAGATTTATCACGCTAGGACCACTAGCAGACATCGCACTCGTATTCGCCAGTACCAATCTAGAGCTCGGTCAATGGGGCATCTCTGCTTTTTTGGTGGAGACAGACTCCCCTGGATTGACTAAAGGCCCCGTACTAGAAAAAATGGGGCTGCGCACAGTTCCATTTAGCGAATTGACTATGACTGAGTGCTTTGTCCCTACTGAGAATCGCTTAGGAAAAGAGGGGGTGGGTTTTAGTATTTGCCACAGCTCGCTAGAGTATGACCGATGCTGCATGCTTGCGGGAAAGCTAGGCGCGATGGAGCGTCAGCTCGATGATGCTATCCAGTATGCACAGCAGCGCAGACAAGGTGGAAAAGCTATAGGAAAATACCAAGCAGTAAGTCACCGCATCGCGGATATGAAACTCCGCATAGAAAGCAGCAAACTCCTTCTGTACAAAGTCGCTTGGTGTAAAAGTAATGGCCAGAACGCACCGCTCGAAGCCGCTCTAGTCAAGCTACAGCTCAGCGAAAGTTTCCTACAAAACAGCCTCGATGCCATCCGCACCATGGGCGGTAATGGCTACCTCAAAGAGTACGAAGTGGAGCGCGATCTTAGAGACTCCGTAGGCGGCATTCTCTACGCTGGCACCTCGGACGTGCAGCGCAATATCATCTCTAAGCTCCTAGGTCTCTGATGCAGTCCCTTATCCATGATAGCATCGCACGTGCAGCGCAAAAGCGACCTGGTCGTGTGGCATTTCGCTGTCAAGCGCAAGAAATCACTTATCATGATCTGGACCACCTCACAGATCAGCTAGCTCAGCATCTCCAGAATTGCCATCTTCAGCAAGGTGATCGAGTCGGTATCCTCATGGATCGGCACATACAGTCACCCATCGCTGTATATGCCATACTCAAGGCTGGTGGCGTATATGTCCCTCTGGACGCAAGTGCACCAGCCAGCCGGATAGAGCACGTGATCCAGGATACGGAGATGAAAATATTGATTACATCTCCCAGACAAAAATTTACTCTACGACGAATCAACTTTGATGACCTGGCAATAAATCATCTCGTGGGTGCTGACATGGAAGAGGTAGAGTGTACCAGCTGGGAGGCTATAGGCCTCATAGACCATATAGATCTGAACAGCGATCTAGAGGCGACAGACCCAGCTTATATCATCTATACATCGGGCAGCACTGGCACACCCAAAGGCATCGTACACACCCATGCCTCTGGCTTGAGCTATGCGCGACTGACAGCAGACACCTACGGTCTCACTCATAGCGATATCATAGCTAATCATAGCCCACTACACTTTGACATGTCGACGCTCGGCTACCTCACCAGCCCATACGTAGGCGCTACTTGCGCCATGATCAGTGATGGGGAGTCGAAGTTTCCCGTCTCCCTCGCAAAGTGGCTGCAGGAAGAGCGCGTCACGATATGGTACGCGGTACCGCTGGCGCTCATTCAGCTGCGTGCCTCAGGAGCCATGGATGAGTATGATTACCACAGACTGCGCTGGATTCTCTATGGAGGTGAGCCATTTCCTGCTCATGAGATCACACAGCTCATGCCGCACTTTCCCTCTGCGACCTGGAGCAACATCTACGGTCCTGCCGAGGTCAATCAATGCACGTACTACAACTTCAGTACTTGGGGCGACCCATCGGCACCCATCCCACTGGGCAACGTGTGGGACGAGACTCACGGCATCATCGTCAATGACCAAGACCAACTCGACACCATCGGCGAATTGCTCATCAGCTCTACCACCATGATGCAGGGATACTGGAATGATCCAGCACGCACCTCTCGCTCCATCCAAGAAAGAAACATTGGCGACTATCGCTTGAGATATTATCGTACAGGAGATATGGTAGAACTGCGCGATGAATTACTTTACTACCTAGGGAGAATGGATAGGCAGGTGAAAATCCGCGGTTACCGTGTGGAGCTGGAAGAGATAGAGCAGCATGCCATGTCAGTAGACGGTGTGGAAGCTGTGGTGGCTTTCGTCGGCAAGCCCGTGCGAGACCATGAGACTCATGGAGCCAGACTGTCTCCTGATTCCAAACACATCTGCCTTGCCTATATCGATACCGCTGGACAAGATCGAAAGCGAGAACTTAAAGATCTGCTGATGGACAAAGTTCCTAACTATGCTGTACCGACAGAATATCATAGAATGGATAGCATACCGCGCACTAGCGCTGGCAAAGTAGATTATGCAGCCTTACAATCACTAAGTACCACGTCATGAACGCTACCCTACTCATAGACTATCTCAAGCAGGAGATCCTACATGATGAGACTATAGATATCTCCAGCAGTGATAATCTGCTGGCTAGTGGTCTAGTGGACTCCATGGGGATCGTGCGCTATATCAGCTGGATCAGCGAGCGATGGAATATCGAGATTCCTCCACAGGATATGACCATAGAGCACTTCATCACCATAGATGCTATAGTGGCATATCTAGAGAGCCGCGGAGCCCTATGAAGCTGAGCCTTACTAGATCCCAGTACCTACTATGGGCGGGTCAGGAACTCAGTCCAGATAGTCCACTGTACAACATGCCATTTCGATTTGACATCTATGGCAAGGTCGATCAGGAGCTGTTTGCTCTTGCTTTTCAGCAGATGATCAGCGAGAGCAGCATTACGAGCGCACGGCTACTCATGACAAGCGAGAATCTACCTGAGCTGTATATATCGGATGATATCGATCCTCAGCACGATAATCTAGACGCTACACAATGGTCCTCTGAGAAATGGTATGATTGGCTCACCAAGCAAAATCAAAAACCATTTGACCTAGCCGTCTGTGCATATCGTTCCTATCTCGTGCGGCGAGGTGATAATCATTACGTCTGGTATTTTAATCAACACCATCTTGTCACAGACGCTTGGGGAATCAGTGTGCAGTACAAGCGACTGAGCGATTTATACTCTCAACTTGCACAAGGAAAAAAACCTGAGAATAATGCCACATTGCCTGCATTTGCCGACTACGTCGAGCATGAAAAACATGCCGCCCAAAACCCTAAAAAACAAGATTACTGGAAAAATATAATAAGCGATACACCTCCTGCACCCAGCTTATACAATTACAAAGGTTCTAGACCTTACACACGCACAAGTCGTCATGGATATGCCATAGACGCAGACACGCTGACGCAGCTGGATCAACTTTGTCAGGAGCGAGATATCATATCATTTACAGCAGATATCAGTCGTTTGTCAGTATTCATGACCTGTCTCTTTGCGCTCATTTATCGACTGTCAGGACAGGAGCATCTCGCTATCGGCACTCCTGCACATAATCGGTCCAAGCCAGCTTTTAAAAATACTCCAGGGCCATTTATAGAGTTTTTTCCTGTGCAGGTGGAGATTGATAGGCACGAGACATTTGGATCGCTCTATCAGAAAGTAAAAACGGGTGTGATGGGCTATCTGATGAATTCTGGATCAGGTCTCGCATCACCCGCACTGAGCAGTAGCTTCTACTCAGTGCTCAATTATATCCATGCTGATTTTCCAGATTTTGCAGGGATTGCCACTGATGCAGAATGGCTCTCAGTAGACCACTGCGATCCTCGTCATGACCTGCGGATGCACGTGATCGATTACAAGCGAGACGGTCAGTTCCAAGTGCAGTTTGATCTAAATCACGAAGTATTTAATTCCGAGCAGCGCCAAGAGGTGATCCACATCTTCCAGACGCTCCTAGCAGCCATGATTGCAGATCGAAGTCAGGAGATAGAAGCTGTGCCACTAGTCTCTCCGAACCCATGGCAAGAATCTGTCTCGGTGACTTCGACTACGCAGCTCACTGATCTTCTCTTTCGCTATATCACAGCAGACAATGATCTCACTGCCCTTATCTGCGGCGAGGAGCGTGTGAGCTACAGCGAGCTGTACCAAAAAATTTCTAGCCTGCAAGTAAAATTGCAACAGAGTGGCGTAAGCTCTGGAGACGCTGTCGCCATCCATCTGCAGCGATCAGTGGACTTGGTAGTGTCGATCCTGGCTTGCATCGCTACGGGAGCACACTATGTGCCGATACCCATCCGTGAGCCAGCTACGCGAGCCAGCCACATGCTCAGAGATAGCGATGCGAGATTTGTCATCGCGGAGATGGCCTCGGAGATCATCAAGCTCGATCCATCAGTACAGCTCATCTCTCCAAGCGGTAGTGATAGTCAATCAAAGCTAGACATACTGTCCAGCGAATTAGCTTACATCATGTACACCTCTGGCAGCACGGGTAAGCCTAAGGGTGTGATGATATCCAGAGATAGTCTGGCATACTACTTAGATGAAGCGCGTAAGCTCTACTCTCCTCAGGGCAATCAGATGCACATGCCTCTCTTCAGCTCTGTAGGATTTGACCTGACCGTGACGAGCCTATTCCTACCCATGACCACGGGAGGATCTCTGCATATCTACCCCGAGCCCTTGCAAGGTCCGGACATGTCCATCATAGAAGTCGCAGAAAATCATGCGCTCACAGCTATCAAGGCCACACCCTCACATATACAGATGCTGGATCCGCACTGGCATCTTCCTCAGCTTCAGGTCTTGATCCTAGGAGGAGAGGCGCTGTCCAGTGATGTCATCAGAGATCATGCAATGAAGCATCCATCTCTGCGGATATATAATGAGTATGGCCCTACAGAGGCTACAGTCGGATGCATAGTACATACTTACGATCCTACTCTGGACGTATACGGTGACGTACCTATAGGCAAGCCGCTCAGCGGCACCAGATCCCTTATAGTGAATCGGGCATGGAAAGAACAGCCGGTAAGTGTCACGGGTGAGCTACTCATCAGCGGTCCAGGACTTGCTGTCGGATATCTAGGCGATGAGGACAAGACTCAAGAAAAATTCATAATGCTACACGGCACTCGCTACTATTGCACTGGCGACCGAGCCTTCCAGTCACAGTCAGGCGTGATTCACTTCCAAGGTAGAGCAGATGACCAGATCAAGATAGGCGGTCGCCGTATAGAGACTGGCGAGATCGCCTCAGCTATCGCACGCATGGATGGAGTCCGGAGCGCTGTAGTCACTACGCTTTCACAGCAGCGTCCATCAGAGGCCGAGACCAACTGCCGACGCTGTGGCTTACCATCACATTATCCTGGAGTGAGCTTTACAGAAGACGAGATCTGCAGCCTCTGTCTGGGCTATGACGCCTACGAGCAGCGAGTCAAGGGATATTTCCGCGAGATGGATGATCTCAAGCGCATATTTGATACTACGGAGCGATCAGCTGACTCGGAGTACGATTGCATCATGCTCCTCAGTGGTGGCAAAGACAGTAGCTACGCACTCGGCCGTCTGGCTGATCTAGGCATCAAAGTCCTTGCCTTCACTCTGGACAATGGATATATCTCCCAAGAAGCGCTGGCCAATGTGCAGCGTGTCTGCCGCGCCCTTGGTGTGGATCACGTATTTGGAAAGACCGAAGCGATGAATGAGATCTTTGTAGATAGTCTACAGAGATATCAAAATGTGTGCAATGGATGCTTCAAGACCATCTATACACTGAGTACTAAAATAGCTCTGGAAAAAAAGATTCCCTACATCGTGACCGGACTATCTCGCGGACAATTCTTTGAGACGCGTCTGACAGAAGAGTTATTTACAGATGAGACGATAAATTTCCAAGAAATTGATGATGTCATCCTACATGCTCGCAAGCTATATCATCGCACGCCGGATGCCGTAAATCGACTGCTTGATGCAGAATTCTTTGAGGATGATGAGGTATTTGAGAAAGTGCAGTTTCTGGATTTCTATCGCTACTGCGATGTGGAGCTCACCGAGTTGATGGCATATCTCAAACATAAGTTGCCATGGTCGCGACCGTCTGATACTGGTCGATCTACTAATTGCCTCATCAATCAAGTAGGCATACAGGTCCATCGCGAAGTACATGGCTACAGCAACTATGCCTTTCCCTACAGCTGGGATGTGCGCGTGGGGCATAAGGAACGCGATGAAGCACTAGCCGAAGTAAATGAGGTGGTAGATGACGCAGCTGTAGCGCGCATCAAAGCGGAGATAGGCTATTCTGATCATACCCAGCAGGACCAGACTGAGCAGCTTGCGGTATTTTACACATCGGATCGGCAAATTCCCACTGCCGACCTACGACAAAGCTGTAGAGAGGCCCTCCCAGACTATATGGTGCCGTGGCACTATATCCATGTGCCAGAGATTCCTCTCACGAGTAATGGTAAGACTGACGTCCAAAAGCTAGTGAATGCATTCCGTCCTACACGTGATGTCAGACGATCCATAGTGAAACCTAAGGGAGCCATAGAGACCATGCTCCATGATATCTGGACTGAAGTAATGGTCCGCGATGATCTCAGTACCGACGACCAATACCTAAGCATAGGAGGAAATTCACTCATGGCTATCCGTATACTGAGTCGCATCAATAAAAAATTTAGACTACAGCTCAAGCTCCATACCGTATTTAAGTACAATACCATACAATCCTATGCTCAGCATATAGAAGCGACTATACGAAGTCTCATGACTACATCATGACGCCGCGCTAGCTGTACCGTTCGCGCAATCTGGTAGTAGGTTTCTCAAAGAATTGATATAGCATTGTCGCTATGATCATACTTACTGAGATGATAAGCAGGAAATATTGCCAGCCATAAGGTAATTCCAGTACGTGCACGGATACGATCAATACAAGCCAATGGATAAGATACAGAGAATAACTGATCTTGCTCAACCAAGTGACTATACCGCCTAGAATGGGCCATGTACACTGGCGCCAGATATAGAAGACAGGTAGCAGACCTGCGAGCGCGATACTACACAGGTTAAAAAATATCGTGTCCAAAAATAAATTACTCTCGCCGGTCGTAACATATGTCTTCCAGAAGTAACCACTAAGCACAGCCACAGCACCAATTGATACTATCGTGAGCACTCTTCTTCTTGAGCGGCGCGAACGATTCACAGATAAAAGACCATCATCAGAGAAAACACTACCTCCGCGCAGTGATAGAGCAGCAGCTGCAACACCCATGGTAATAGAATCAAGCCTCCAGAAAATCATCTTGCGGTACCATGGCCCCCATGCCAAGTCATAAGTAGTAGAGAGGTATAGCCGTAGACCCAGAGATACCATGACGACTGACAAGATTAATACCCACACGGCACTTTGCTTTCTTCCTGCGAGTAATGAGCTTACCATTAATCCTACGGGAAAGCAGAGATAAAACCACTCCTCTATCGACAGACTCCAAGCAATAGCATAAAATCCAGGATGCGGTGAAATGCTATTCTGCAGAAATACGACGTATGGAAGCAAATCGCCGAGAGATACTCCGACCTCTAGTCCCAGAATGAAATAGGTGACAAGATAGATTGCCAAGCACAGATAATAAAGCGGTAAAGTACGAAACCACCTGCGAATCCAAAATCGCTTCAGCTCCTTCCTGCCTAGGCCCGTCTCACCATAAAATTGCTTCAGCAAGATCCTACCAATAAGAAACCCACTCAAAACAAAAAATATCTCTACACCCCAAAAACCAAAAAACCTCGCAGACTCAGCCGATAGATTAGGTACGAAAAACTCAAAAGTGTGTGAGACAAGCACTAGACATATGGCCATGGCACGTAGCACATCCAGTCCAAATATCCTGTCCGTCATATGACTCTACCTGTAAGCTCATACCACTTGGATGCCAGCCAGTGCCTCGGGACTGGAAAGCGGTGTCGCTTCCCTCGTCGTACATAGCGCTCGTCATCAAATGCATAATCAAAGCGAGATATATCATCATGGTAAATCTCCGCGACCATATCTCGTGTATAGTCATCGTAGTAGTAGTAATAAGCTTTCCGCTCAGACTTATTAGCGTGTGGTATGTGGATCTCATCCTGTGGTCTGACAGCACCGATCTGTACGAGAATGGATCTCACTGACTCATCAAATTCCTCATATCTATAGATCTTATCTACTAATATCTGATCATCGGCATCATAGACAAACTTACACTGCGACTCCCAGTGCACATGCGGGTGCTTAATGATAAGCCCAAGATAATCCACAAATGATAAATGCCTTGGCACGCCTAAAAACTTTCTGAGGTCCCATCGCTTCTGTAGATATAGATACTGCGATATGACACGATCCCAGGGATTGCGGACCATTGCAAAGGTGTAATAATCACGATACGTCTCAGCTCCCACTGCCTTCATTACATTGAGCGCCCAGAGGTGTTGCAGTGCTCCTGACTGATATTTATTGTGATGCGGACGCGTGTATCCCATCCACAGATTATCTTCAGTTTTCTCCTCATCAGACCATATGAGCCTCTCTATGCTGGCCCCGCCCGTCTTGGGGATGTGAATGAATATGGCACGATATCTATGCGAAATCACGAGCGTCTGGATTTATTTCATACCCATAGGCAGTGAGTAGTGTGGGTACATCTTTATAGGAAAGTATATAGCTCAATAGATCTTGGTCTACATCCACAGGCGATGGCCGCACAGTTAGGCTTTTGATCTTATCGCCGCCGTCATCATTGTACCAAGCCCACTGATAATTCTTGGGCGGCTGATATGTATCTACACCTGCATGCTCATCTAGGGACAAGTATCTGAATATCCTCGCCGTATGAGCTATGGGATCATGCACGAGGTCATGATATCTGAGAAGTATGTGGTCATCCTTCAGAGATGCCAAGTTCTTGTAAGTCATGATCCAGTAATCCAGGATCACCTCTGTACTCCAGCTCTCTAGATGATCGCCAGACACACTTGCTTGCATATTCTTTATAGACAGCAGCGTCGTATATGGATGCCTTACTAAGACAATTGATTTTCTGCGCGACACAGCGGGAAATCGAGGATAATCATTTTCACCCAGCCAACTGGGTTTCTTGAGTACTATGATGGGCTCTTTTGCCAAGGCCGCGAGCCGAATCTCTGGAAGTATTTTATACTTGTGATAGTGAATTTCTGGCAAGTGAGATATTTCTGGCGCAGTCGCTAGTAGAGATTTTAATAATGTAGACCCGCTACGCATAGCACTTAAGATAAATACAAAGTCCTTTTGCCGAAAGGCGCTCCTATACCACTTCCACATGGTCATGACCTACTACTCCTTAATAGCGAAGTATCAAAATTCCCGTGCTCATCCGTAGCCAAGTACTCTGGAGCAGGTAGATACTCCAAGTGCAGATGAGGGTGATAAATAGTCGTCTTGCCTTCCCTAAAATAAGAGCACATGGCAGAAAAACTACTGTTGCAAGTAACCAAAATATCCGCCATTACGAAGCGATTAAATATTCCGTGAATCAGTCGATCATCTTTCTCCTTTCTATTTTTCCCTATATGAACGGTAGCATACGGCAGTGCAGAGAATGCTCTACTCACATCTTCAGAATTAAGCTGCTCTGTAAATATGTCGATGACCACTTCATTCTCTCCATAGTGACTCACTATTTGCTCCGTAATACGCAGAAAATATTCCATAGAAAACATATACCGCACTTGATACGAGCTAGAAAAGTGTTCAGGAAATCTATCGCGATTATAATCTACTCCTCTACTGATATGCATCGCTACGCGTATAGGACCCTTAGCGACAGTAAGCTGATGTCGCTCCTGATAATTGCGCGAAGTCTGGTGGACTATTTCACGCCAGATATTATTCTTTAATTTACCCTCGTCATACCACGGGATAGTCTGATGCGGATGGATACGGAGAGCCTTATCAAATAGCAACAGCGTACCATCAGGGGCATCTATGATAGGAGCAAAGTATGCAAGCGCTTCCTCATAGTCAGAGATACCATCCCATAGCGGTCCACTCACACGTCGCACACGCTTATATCCCATCCTACGTTGCCACCAACTCAACGAATCTGCGTGATCGCCGATACTGAAATGATCGAGATAGGCATATCGCATGGAGCGATAGCGTAAGCCTAGCAACTTTCCGATGCAGATACCTCCCAAGACATCCTTGATCTGATGTCCGTGGTACCCACCAGAATTATTGACAATCGTGAAGTCCATACTATATCGCGAAGATAGCGGAATCATGAGGCCGATATGGCGATATATCTATCTTCACATCGTGGCTAATCTCCTCATCATCACCACAGGACTCACGGGCATGCTCAAGGCCAGCTGTGACCTGTCCCACAGGCTACAGCAACTGGGACACACAGTGCTATGTGCAAGCCCATTTCGCGGAGGAGACTACGCACGACATCAGGGTCTTGACTTTGTCGAGCTGCCTAGCTACAAGATGCACTACAAGCCCTGGACATCGCGCAGGCGCATCATCAAGAGCTGGGGACATGATCAGCTAGATAGGCTACTACATGTGCGCCAAATAGACCTAGTCATCATCGATCAAGAATTGCACGAGCTCATCTTGTACCTGATCAGCAGTCAACACAGGTGTGTGCTGCTAAGTCAGTGGTTTCCCGTATGGCCTCAGATGCATCTTCCACCTTTGACTTCTGATAGTCGCTATAAGCCCTCTCACGATTACACAGCAGAATGGACAAAGCTCTATGCTCAAAATAAAAGAAACACCCTCAAAAAGTCTATCAGGCATCTCGCTAAGAATCGACAATCCAATCTGAGATACTATGCTGATCTCATAGGTGTGCCATCGAGCGACTATCTACAGGGAGCGTGGCCATCGGCTATGATCTACCGACATCTGCCCACTTTACATCTCACGATATCGAGCCTTGACCTTCCAGGAAATACTCGTAGTACTGACCATCATATCGGTGCACAGATCAGGTACGATAGGCAAGAAATGAGATCTACTGGTCTTGACCTAGAGGCTCTGAAAGTTATAGCCCAAGAAAAACCTATAATAATGTGTACCCTGAGCAGTATGCCTGGTGGTAATCAAGAACATTTGCAGTACGTGATAGAAGCTGTAAGAAGACATCCTGAGTGGCACATGATCATGACCATGTCTGGTCACAGCACTCTCGTAATTGATTCGCTGCCTAGCCATATCCAGACTTATGACTGGGTAGATCAGCTGTCTCTCTTGGCTCATACATCAGTGTCCATTCATCATGGTGGTATACACACGATACAGGAGTGCGTCCATCATCAAGTACCTATGCTGGTCATCAGTGGAGGACGTCATGACCAGCCTGGCTGTGCAGCGCGCGTAGCACATCACAGCATAGGTGTTACCTTATCAGCTGATTCCTCTTCAGCTGATCAGATCGAAGTACATTTACAGGAGTTGCTGCGCACAGACCACCCCTGTCGTAGAGCACTAGAGACACATCATCAGGCTTACCAGCGTGAGTCACACATAGATGCACTTCGCCAACATATAGATGCCTTACTTGCATAGATGAAACTCCCATCCTTCCTCAAAAAATACCTGCGCCAGCAGGGCATCATGCTCATCCGCACAGAGACTAGCACATCGAAGCATAGTATCAGCAAAAAAGAATCTCAAGAAATCACTCAACTCCTCAAAGAATTTTCTGCTCATAATTCTCACAGCGATTTACAGAATTATTCGGAGCTACGTCAGTACCTTACAGACGAGCGGATGGCCCTTACGCAAGAGCTCATAGAGAAATGCAAACAAAATCAACTACCTCTGGACGGAAAAGATATCGCAGATGTCGGATCTGGTATGGCCTATTTATTCAGATATATTTTACAGGTGTCCCAGCCATCCGCCCTTACAGGCTATGACACTTACGTACAGATGCTCGATCTTGCTCGAGCGATGTGCCCCACAGCTGACTTCGTCGCAAGGAGTCTGTACGATATATCGCAGTCACATGATATCATATTCTGCATGGAGGTGCTGGAGCACATGGTCGATCCTCAGAGGGCTGTGCGTCATTTAATGACCTGCTGCACCCACGGTGGCAAGCTAGTGCTTAGTGTGCCCAATGGTCGCATAGATTTTCAGTCGGCAGGCCAGATGAGAGAGGACGGACAGAGCTACTGGGGACATGTTCATTTTTGGTCTCCAGAGAGCTGGTCTTGGTTTTTACAGAGTATGGATGGATGTCAGCTGATAGATAGTGGCGCTTTCGCGCAAAAGCATCTGTACGCCATACTACAGAAAGACTAGTCGTGGGAATCATAAAACGTCAAGGAATCAAAAATCTTCTCGTCAACTATGTGGGCGTAGGAATAGGATTTATTGCCACCCTATTTGTATACAATCTAGATCGAGAACTCTATGGTTTTGCGCAGTTCTTAACCAGTTCTGCAATTTTTCTGATTCCATTTATGACCCTTGGAGTAGTGGGCCTGGTACTGAAATACTATCCAGAATTTGATCTGCGCTTTCCTGATCGCAGTTTTATCAAGTCTATCTACAAGCTTTTTGCTCTGAGCTCTATACTATTTGTGGCATTATATTTTCTACTGCAAGAAAAGTTCCTCGCTCTCATGCGCTATCTAAAGATAGATAGACAGGGCATACTAGAAGATCACATACTGCTGGTGGTCATATTGACTATTATACTAGCCGCTAATAGAATTTTCATTTTGCACTGCTCTAATCTCCGTAGGATTGTCATCCCTGAGATCTTGTCGAGTCTATCATTTAAGATTGCACTTCCTATATTGGTACTCCTAGGCTACCATGGATATGTAAATAAAGAAGAGACGTCATGGCTTATCATCATATTCTATGCCGTAGTATGTCTTTTTCTAGCTATCTATCTGGCGCGACTTGGCGGTTTCCGTGGCGCAGCAGCCAAGTGGAGAGAAATAGCTCATACCAAGCGACGAGAGATCCGCAGCTTCACCTTCTATAGCGCACTCAATAGCCTGAGTGCTTCCTTTGCCTTTAGACTCGATATGATCATGCTGAGCGCAATGCTCGGATTCACTAGCAATGGTGCCTATGCACTCATTCTCTTCTTGACTAATGTCATCGACATACCTAGGCGCAGCCTATCCAAAATTATATCTCCTGTCCTAAGCAATGCTGCTACCGCTGGCGATCAATCGCAGATTGAAGACCTCTACCAGAAAGCTTCTATCAATCTTCTGGTACCCAGCACATTTCTATTTATCCTCATCTGGTCTTGCTTACCCGAGCTAGATAAGATAGTATCTGGTGATCCCATCTTCTGGGAGAGCAGACATATCTTTCTCTTTCTAGCGCTAGGAAGATTGATCGACATGCTACTGAGTATGAATACTGAGATCATTACTTACAGTAAGTATTATAGGTACAATCTACTATTCATCATCATCCTTGCGATTTGTAACTTTCTTCTCAATTATACTTTAATCTCTCGCTATGAGATTCTTGGTGCGGCTCTAGCTACCTTCGGAGCATTTGTAATTTACAATTTACTCAAAGGGACTCTGCTTTGGCGTACCATGGGTATACTTCCCTTTCACCGCAGTACATGGGCGCTGCTTGGCCTTACCTTATTGACGATGTTGACGCTGATGCTCATACCTAGAGACTGGAGCATCTGGGTCAATGTACCTCTGAAGGTAATAATATGCGGACTGCTATACGCGCTGCCCGTACTTTACTTTAATCTCTCTCAGGATATTAATGATATGCTCCGAGGTGTGCGATCGAAAATACGTACTTCATGGAAGCGATAGATTCTGGTGCTCACTCCTACATTGGACTCATACTGATCTTGGAAACCCACTCATGCATGAGACTGAAGACAATAACTCCTAGGCGCGAAGGCCATTGATACAATTAGTCGTAAGATAATTAATTATAATTAAATCTAATATCTCGCTTTAAGCAAAACTTACGCACGCAGAAGTCGAGCCTATTCACGTCAGCCATTGGAATATCTGTTGCTTATCCCAAAAAATAGTCCCATCAAAAATTCCTAAGGCACGAAATGGGCTTTACATCCTTACCATAGCGAGAGCTGATCACTTAGGGGTCAGAGCTGACATCATATGGTCTATACGTAGCGCAGGCGATAATCGGCCTCTACTTTGCCTTTTTTTATCTGATCTAGTTTTCGCTTTACGAGTTGGCGCTTAAGTGGCTTAAGATACTCCGTAAATAGCTTACCCTCTATGTGGTCATATTCGTGCTGTATGACTCTGGCATTGATACCCTCATAGTCTTCCTCGTATTCATTGCCATCTAGATCTGTGTATCGTATAGCGATGTGTGACCACCTCTCCACATCACCGCGAATATGTGGTATAGAGAGACAGCCTTCCTCGTAGGACCATAGTTCTCCCCACTCTTCTATAATTTCAGCATTGATAAATGCTTTTTTAATACCGTGCTTCTTGTCATCTTCCTTCATTGTCTGCTCGGTATCTACTAGGAATATACGCATCGATTTACCTACCTGAGGCGCCGCTAGACCTACGCCAGCGGCGTGATACATTGTCTCCCACATGTGAGAAATAAAATCCTCTATGCCAGGTGCCGATAAATCTACTGGCGCGGCTTTTCGTTTCAGGACAGGCTGCCCATAGGCATATATAGGAAGTATCATAATTGCAATTATATATGTCCAAGATATCTCTGCAAGATTAGCACTGCGCTGAGCTGATCTACCAGGCCTTTTTCTCGTCGTTTCATCTTGGGAGTTCCGATGTGTAAAAGTAATTCTTTCGCTTCTGCAGAGGTGTAACTTTCATCCGTGAGCTCTACGCTGAGAGAAGGTTTTTGCTTCAGAAGTTTTTGGGCGAAAGCCCTCACAGCTACAGTCACATCGCTAGCATTTCCGTCATGATGACGGCCATCACCCATGACCAACAATTCCACTTCTTCTCGCGCCAGATAATCCATCAAGTACGTAAATATATCCGAGGTAGGCACATATCCCACAGGATGCACGGCAATCTGAAGCGTATCCGTAGCAGCTATGCCACATCGCTTGAGACCATAATCTATGCAGACAATTCGCGCCATCAGCGAAGGTAACGCTGCAAAAGCCTCCATAGTTGCAAGCTTGGAGATAGGCCCTGCCCTTAAAATCAGGGATCCCCTCCTGACACGAAGTCAAGAGGGGTCCCATCCCAAAAACAGCAATTAAACCTTGGTAATTACTTGAGGAGAATCATCGGCTTCATCTGTACGAAGTCTTCCGTTTCCAGTCGGTAGTACAACACACCTTCTGATGAAAGTTGATTTGCCTCTATAGTAACCACATTGAGCCCTTTGTCGAAGTAGCCTGTCTTTGCCAATATGATTTTACCCGTTACATCGAGTATGCTTATCGTTGCTTCTGCAGCTTGAGGTAGGACAAATGATATGTCCGTCTTGTCGCTGAATGGGTTGGGTCTGTTTTGGTTCAGAATCACACCAGTCAGCTCCTCGGCCTCGCCGCGGTACTGGAGAGTTACATCTAGGAGCTGCTCGCTTCTATCTGTTCCCTCACTCTGTATGAGATCATTGCTGATCTGTAAATAATCACTGAGATATCCATCCTGCATGGCAGTAAATGTCATCGTATAGATCGCATCCTCACTGCGGAGCTGATCTTCGTCGTAGACACTGTACCAAAGAGTACTCAGGTGTCCGGCCTCTGTTGCCATGGTACCAAAGTAGCTGTCATCTGTACTCACCACATCGGAGGTCACACCCTCATAGCGTAGAGCCTGAGGATCAAAATTCCAGCCGTACTGATAGCTCACAATCGCCTCAGCTCCTAGTATCTGCACGGGAATCTCTAGCTTGTCACCAGCGGTGATCTGCCGATCAGCAATATGAACGATCATCTCGCCGTCTGTACGATCCTCCGTGGATAGGAGCCCATCAGTAGTAGCCGATCCATTGACATCACCGATCTTGATACCTGTAAAGTCTGCTTCCATCATGTCCTCATCAAATGGATTGATGAAGTAATTCTCAGCAAATGGTGTCGACCACGGATCCTCTGGATCACGGAAATCATGACGGCTGTCTACAAATCTCCAAGAAGTGTTATTCTGGAATTCTGTATAGTAACCGAGTAGTAATCTTCGTAGCTCAATGATATCAAGTGCAGTGACTTCCTGAGAGTTATTTACATCTGCTGCAATAATCTTGTATGGACTATCGAGCATCTCTATCTCTAGGATGTGCTTCTGAATCTTGACAATGTCAAATGTCGAAATACCATTGAGAGGGAAATCATTATTGTAGGGTACTACATTATAGCTTCCGCCAAATGGCATATTACCAAAAGCAAACATTCCATCATTATCAGTCATCTCGGATGGCAAAGTGCTGCCTTCCAGAGCTACATTAACATCTGCTACAGCCTGATCATCCTCTGTGGTGACAAGTCCCATGATGTCTCCATCTCCAAATCCATCGCAGGCATTGGAATTATTATCATCTTGAAGCTCGAGCTCCACTATGCAGAAATCAGAATTGCCAAACTCATCTATTACCCACAACTGTACATCTACTGTACCTAGATCATCACAAGTGTATGTGCGATTAAGCACTATCGAATCAGGAGAGAAGCTAACAAATACCTTGATCGCTGGACAGACATGGTAGCTACCATCGTCAAAATCACTCGCCCATACATCTACGGTTCCTGTGCTCTCCATGATGACTGTAGTAAAACCGATACACTTAGGCGTAGGCTTCTTGCAATTTGCAATAGCAAACTCCTGTGTGCAGCTCACTTCGTTTCCGCATCCATCCTCTGCTGTCCAGCGGATCGTATGGCGTCCTACAGGATAATTTCCAGAAGCATCATTACCTGTTCCACTGATGTCAAATGAACCATCGCTAAATGCATCTACTCGATAGCTGTACTTCAGCTCATCCTGAGGAGTACAATCATCTTCTGCAAGGAAGGTAAGATCAATAAATCCATCAGCGCACTCATCGTCAAATGTACAGATCTGTACAGGTCCGCAATCTGAAATGATTACAGGTGCAACATCATTAAATACTTTGATCACTTGTGTATGAGTGAACTGAGGGAAAGTGGTACCTCCAGCTCCGTCATCGATAGCCCCACACCAGTCAATTACTTTCCAGGTACGAAGTATCTTGAAGCAAGCTGTCTCAGAATCATCGAATGTGAATATCTCATCTCTAAAACTCACCGCGACATCATCGCAGTCCGTCTCAATAAAGGTAGGTCTATCCCGGAGAGGAGGCAAAGAATCCGGAGGAAGAGTACCTGCGTCACATCCTATATCACGAGCTTCAAAATTGAGAGGCCAGATGATATTGTCTTGATCAAAGCTATCTACACGAGTAATCGTAATGCGCTGTATACAGCTCGTGGTACGACCACCAGCATCCTCAGCTATAAATAAACGAGTAATTTCTCCTACGTTACATGAGTTAATCTTCTTCACTACAGTGACGTCTATGTCAACTACGCAGTTGTCACCAGTGACACCATCAAGTCCATAGTTAATCGGCTCATCGCTGATGGCAGGATCATCTATAATGATCTCTACACGGTCTGCCTCATCAGTATGTACAGTACCGAACATACTGAGATCATCTGTATCAAAATCTAGTGTACAAGACACGGTAATATCTGGCGGGCAAGTAATCGTAGGTGGCAATTTATCTTGCACTTCTACTTCTACCATACATTCATTAAATCTACCGAATAGATCACCACCTGCAAGATGTCTTGCTGGATTTACAGGACCTTCTCCTGGGTCAACATCGTAAACACGGAAGCGTACCATGACATTTTCTCCGCCAGCGTCTTCGCAGCAGAATTTCACATAATCATCAAAGTAGACTTGATTTCCTGTGAGGAACTCATCGTCATCACCATTAATTGATTCACACCCAGCCGCATCCATGCGGATGACCTTGAACCATACATTTTCACAATTATCCGTAGAGCCATCGTCAAATGTCTCTGCAAAGGCTTTACCTGTGCCGTCGCTCGTAAGGGATACTACTGTATATCTATCGCAGACAGGTACGGGAGGATTATCATCCACTACTGTCACTGTGACAAAGCAATTGGCCATATTACCGCACTGGTCTAGTGCACGATACTCGATCGTGTGCACACCACCCGTGAGTTCTACTACGCCGCCATTTTGATTATTTAAGAAGCCACCTGGATACTTGATATCTACTTCGATATCAGATACATCCTGGCAGTCGTCCGTAGCACTGATAGGCGGAAGAGTTACCTGCGCGCTACAGTCATGTATACCTGCAGATACTGTGAAGTCTGCTGGGCAGTTAAATGTAGGAGCTGTGGTATCGGCAATTTCTATGAGCTGTACTCCTCGGAAGAAGCGAGGCTCGCCACATAGCCACTCTGTAATCGTAAATACGCGCATGATAAGATCATTACAGTGCACTGGAGGCAGCTGTATATCATCAAATGACACGGTAGCATTACAAAATGAAGAGAATGGAGATAGAGGCACCCCATTGACTGATGGGAAACCATTTATCTCAGATGGATCCGGTATGCCGTTTCCATTGGTGTCAAAGTCTAGGGTACAGCTAAGTGGATTACCATTGCTCACGAGAAGACTATCTGGAAAATCTATGTCCTCGGCTTGCAGTCTTTCGAGTTTGAAAGGTTGTCTAAAGGGTAAGGAGCGATTACCACGCTCGTCCTCTGCTTCAAATACTCGCGTGACAATAGCACTGAAAGTACTGTCGCAATCTGTAGTCTCGACGATCTCATCTATGAGAAATACATCCACTTCACCCCCACAATTATCTGTGAGCATGGGTGCTGGGAAGCTGTCAAATTCTCCGCATGATAAAATAGTCGTGTCCACGGGCTCAAAGACCGGTGGAAACTTGTCTTCGACGTAACCAAACGCCCAGCAAAGGTTGCCGGAGTTGTTGTCGACTAGCTCGAGCGTTACTCGCTCACCTACGTACTCAGATGTGATAGTAGGAGATGTAGATAGCAGTACACCGTCAAAGTATACATGTACCTCATAGTCTCCGTCCATACACTCTGACGTGTCACCAAACATGCTCGTAGTCACGGTTGCTTCGCAATCCATGTTTACAGATATCTGGATGTCATTGCAGGCGAGAGTACACTGAGCCGAGAGCTGGAAAGTACTCATTGCCAAGAAGGCAAGAGTCATGGAGAGTATGTTGAAAAACCTGAATTGGCAAAGTCGGCTTTTTTCTTTGGCATACGTCTCCCAGGGCTGGAATGTAGTTTTCCTCATGAGAACCAAAAGTTTAAAATGATAAAAAAATATCGAATCACTGCGACCGGCTTTCCGGACGAGTCATTTCCTTAGTCATAGCTGGACCAAAGTCCAGACTTTGGGTTCTTTATCAGATCAGGAGGAAGGTGTAGTCGAGCTTGTAAGAGGAGTGACGAGGTAAAGTATTACACTTTTTTAAAATACTTAACAAGCTCTTTATCAGGTACAAATATAGAATCATATTATCGTATATGTAATTAACCCATATGTGGTATTTTTTATATTCACTATTAATATAATATATAACTAATTGATTATCAGTATGTATTGTCTTGGATTGTGGCGATAAATCGGCATCAGCCCTGGAACAGACCAATATGTCTTGCGTGCCCGCTCCTTTTCATACCATCCCTATCCCATGTCTAAGGATACTGCTAGGCAAATAGCAAAAAACCCCTGCCTCCAAAGGAGACAGGGGTTCAACTCTATAAACGCCTTACTTACTTTATATAGAATACCTATTTCATCAGTCGAGGATCGTCATCTTACGCGTCTGCGTACCAAAGCTGGTCTGCAAGCTATAGTGTAGAATCCCCGTGGTATTGATCTCAGATCTATTGATGGTGAGCTGGTTTTCGCCAGCTACTGCATCGACGGAGCGCTGCATGATCATCTTACCATTGATATCATAGACGATCAGATTTATCTTATCATCCTCTGGAAGATAATACCTGATGGTTGTCTCATCTACAAATGGATTGGGCCTATTCTGATAGACTGCAAATGGCTTATCATCAGATTTCAGACCTATCTCTAGATCTAAGATCTCATTGGAGCGTGTGTAAGCTTGACTAGACAGCAAGCTCGTGCCAAGTCTCAGTGCATCAATGGAGTTACCAGATCTCTTCGCTTTGAATATGAGCTTGATGAGTGCCTCATCTTCACTGACCCGTACAGGATCATTGCCCACCCAGAGAAGTCTTACACTTCCAGCATCAGCTTCTTGTAAACCAAGATTCTCTGCACTGAAACCTTGAAGGACATCACTCTGGACATCTAGGAGTTCCAAGGCACCAGAGTGGAAATCTAGGGTCATCTGTATACCTTCTAGGTCACTGATCTGCGAAAATATGGGAAGCTCCACCGTCTGTCCCTCTCTCCATTCCATTGCAGGCACATGTAGCTGCGCCACTCTGCTATCCGATCTCCACTCTGAGCCTGATCCCGTGAGCCCTACGTCGTAGTTTACATCTCCAATTTTCACTCCCATAAAGTCTGCATCCTCTACATCTCTCACGAGAGGATCTATGGTAATGAACATCGGATATTCTGTACCAAGCGGGTTTCTCATATCAAACTCATGCTCTGAAGGGATGAATTTCCATGATGTATTATTAGGAAACTCGCTCGTATACCCTAGAAGTAGCTTTCTGATATCAATAAGATCTGTCGCGCTCACCCGATTGTTATTATTGACATCGGCTGCGATAAATTGATATGGCGTCTCAAAAGGCTCATAGCCATGCAGGTGACGTCTGATACGAACGATATCTAGCGCGGTCACACCCTCCATATGATCCTCATTATTAAATGGAATGACCTGATAGTCTTCAAATCGAGCGACGTCAAAGAATGCGTAATGCATAGCATCATTGATCACTGTACTCTCTAGGTCGCTTTCACTCTGTAGTAATAGACCCGTGTGATCAGGTATTGCTGAAGATTCATAGTCTATGTCACCAGCAATCATACCTGGAGTCAGTGTTCCGCATATATCAGTTGGATCCTGAACACGTGCTCCCGTGAGACACTCGGTCGTATCTCCATTGGGCTCAAAAATGTAAAGGATAAACTGGAAGCTGAAAGCACCGTCATCTAGACTATCACATGGTATGATAAATGGCTCGCTATCATTGATATCTGGCGCGAAGCTAAATTGAAAATCAGCTGTATCACCAGACATACATCCTTCTACGTCAAACTGCACAAATCCATCCTCTGGGAAGATGGCCACATCGCCATCATCTTCCATCTGGAATATCTGCTTCACGCAAGTGAAGTCGATACTACTATCGTCTGTTACCGTAACTCTAGTGGTACACTGGCTTGTGTTTCCACACTCATCTGTGGCCGTAAAGGTCACTATCGTAGTTCCTAGTGGATACTGGCCACTAGCATCAGCTCCACCGCTATCAGCTCCTGGCCAATCATTGGTGATACTCATGATGCCGTTGTCATCCGTAGCGGTGGCAGGTGGAAGACTCACGAAGTTTTCATCGCATCCACCTTCAGGTGTACTAGCTACTGTGACGTCTGCCGGGCAGCTTATGACTGGGTCTTCGGAGTCTACACCAGTAAATATTTGCACGCAAGTGAATATACCTGTGCTACCATCTCCATTGACCTGACAGTTATCAGTAATCGTAAATGTCCTCTCTACACGCGTTCCGGACGCATCTGTAATCGTCTCATCACTAAACGTGATATCCACATCAAAGCAATCTGCATCACCGTCTATAGTAGGCATTCCTCCTTCTGGATCACTTGGATCAGGAACCACACAGTCATCTAGATCTACGTCATCTGGGCAAGTGATGTCCGCCTGGATGAGAGGATTAGTGTTTTCGAAAGTGATTATCTGCGTACAGCTACTCGTATTTCCACCTTGGTCTGTGGCTGTAAATACTCTTGTGATAGTACCTATATTGCATTCATTGAGATCAATATCATTTACTACAGTAACAGTCACGTCACACGCGTCAGTCGCAGTGGCATTGCCATAGCTACTCGGATCGGTATCACCGTCTATACAGCTCACAGTCTGATCAGCAGGGCAGGTGATCACTGGATCACCGTCATCTAGTACTGTTACCGTGGCGGTACATGTAGAGGAGTTGCCTGCTTCATCCGTGACCGTAGCCGTCACTGTCACTTCACCTACGTCACTACAGTCAAATGTCGACTGATCTATGCTCAGGTCTAAGTCACTTTGATCCGTACAATTGTCCGTACTTGTACCTGCAATCTCTACTGCCGTGATGCTCGCGCTACCCCCTACTAGAGTCACCGTCACATCTGTGCAGATAGCAACAGGATCTACATTATCTTCTACTGTCACGATAGCTGTACAGTCATCTGAATTACCACTATCGTCAGTGACAGTAAGTGTGACGGTCACAGGCGATCCTATATCATCGCAATCAAATGAGTCCTCATTAACAGAGAGGTCAAGATCATCATCACAATTGTCTGTACTGCCGCCATCTACGTCAGCTGCCACTATGGTAGCATTACCGTCTGCATCTAGCTGCACTGTGATATCCTGACAGACAGCCACAGGATCTACATTATCCTCTACGGTGACTGTAGCAATACAAGTAGATGAGTTTCCACTTCCGTCTGTAACCGTCAGTGTGACGCTTATATCTTGCCCAGCATCGTCACAGTCAAATGTCGTGGGGCTCGCGGTAATTTCTACTGTACCTCCACACGGATCTGACGATCCACCATCTACATCAGCAGCAACAATCGAGGCATTTCCATCAGCATCCAACTGCACGGTGATATCTTGACATTCTGCTACAGGCATTCCGTCATCTTCTACCGTGACGATAGCAGTACACTGATCCGTATTACCCGCATCATCAGTAACGGTCAAGGTCACCGTCTGAGGAATTCCAACATCACCACAGTCAAATGTATCCTCGTCAATCGATAGCTCAAGATTATCGTCACAGTTATCGTTGCTATTCAAATCCACATCGGCAGCATCGATGGTGACTGTTCCATCAGCACCAAGGCTGACAGTGATGTCTCTACACACCGCCACGGGATCGATATTGTCCTCTACGGTCACTGTTGCTTCACAGGTGTTAGTATTGCCGCTCTGGTCTGTGACCGTAAGTACGACTGTATTCTCACCTAGATTATCACAGGTAAAATCTTCAGGCGTCACAGAGATGGACATCACGGAACAGTTATCGCTACTGCCACCATCGACGTCAGCCGCAGAAATGCTGGCATTTCCGGCTGCGTCCAATTGCACTGTAATGTCATCACATTCAGCGACTGGATTTATATTGTCTTCTACTGTTACCGTAGCGTCACACGTTGCTGAATTACCTAGTCCGTCAGATACAGTCAGCACAACATCATTATCTCCTAGGTTATCACAATCAAATTCTGTGATATCCAACTCAATTCCCATAAGTCCACAAGTGACACTACTTCCGTTATTGACATCACCTGGGTTCACAGTCGCATTTCCATCTGCATCCAGCATGACAGTTACATCACGACAGAGAGCAATAGGATCATTATCGCTAAGCACGGTAACTAAGCTGATACATGTGGAGGTATCTAGATCTGCATCAAAGACCGCAACTGTAACCTCTACGGAAGTACCTGCATCATCGCACGTAAAGCTGCTGGGAGTTACCGAGAAAGAAAAGTCATCACATGCCGCTTCACTACCGCCATCTACGTCATTAAAATCAATCGTAGCATTACCCGTTGCATCGAGTGTCACGGTGATGTCTCTACATCTCGCGATAGGCTCGGTGTCATTGTCGACAAAGACTACGGCCTCGCAGGTATTTGAGTTGCCTGAGTCATCTGTAACTGTGAGTATCACAGTATTAGATCCGAGTTCATCGCAGGTAAATACGCGTGGTGAAGTAGAGTAGCTAAGGTCATCATCACAGTTATCTGTACTACCATTGTCCACTGCATCATTATCTATGGTTACAGTGCCATCTGCACCGAGAGAAACAGTGATATCCTGACAGCGCGCTATAGGGTCAATATTATCTATGACTACGACTTCTAGATCACATGTAGCACTGGATCCAGATCCATCCATGACAGTGAGGACAGCACTCTGCGTACCTAGATCGGCACAGCTAAATTGCGTCGGAGTGACTACAATGGATGCGATCTCGCAATTATCCGTACTCCCGCCATCTGCTTGATCAGCTGTGATAGTTCCAAGACCGTTTTCATCGATCTCGACCGTGATATCATTACATATAGCCACTGGGGGAACGTCATCTATCACAGTCACCACCGCTGTACAGCTAGATTGATTGCCTTCATCATCTGTGACAGTGAATGTCACAATATTGGCACCTGACTCGTCGCATGTGAATGTAGATGGCGTCACCTCTCGCTCGACAATTTCACAATTATCAGAACTCATGTCATCGACCATCTCTGGTGTAATCGTGACCATTCCATCCTCATCTAGAGAAACTGTGATGTCCTGAGTCGAGCACTCTGGGGCCTCGTCATCTTCTACAGTGACCACCGCGGTACAAACGCTTGAGTTTCCACTGTCGTCAGTAATGGTAAATGTCACGGTATTATCTCCTATGTTGTCACAGTCAAAATCTGAAGGAACTACTACCATGGTCATGATCTCACCACATCCATCGTTGCTACCATTGTCTACATCGTCAGCGTCTATACTGACCATGCCATCAGAGTCCAGCTGGACAGTAATGTCTCGCGTTACACATGTAGGTGTATCATCATCCTCTACCGTGACAGTGGCCGTACACTCATCCGTGTTACCGTCAGGATCAGTGACGGTGAGAGTGACCGTGTTATCACCTGTGTCGTCACAGGTAAATGTCTCTTGGTCTAGAGATAACTCTAGATTATCATCACAGTTGTCTGAGCTTCCAGCGTCAATCTGATCTGGAGTTATCATGACCATGCCATCCGCTCCTATAGAGACTGTGATGTCTCTGCACACAGCTTGAGGACTGATAGTATCTATGACTGATACGCTGGCTGTGCACTCATCTGTGTTTCCATTTTCGTCAGTGACTGTAAGAGTCACGGTAGTGGATGTGCCTACATCATCACAGTCAAAATCGGTTCTATCTAGATCAAGATCAGCGATCCCGCAAGCATCAGTACTGCCATTGTCGATATCATCTGCGTCTATCTGTACTTGGCCTGAGGCGTCTAGTGCTACTACGATATTTCTACATCGCGCAATTGGATCAGTGTCATCTGTAATCGTTACTTCTACCATACAGAATAGCTCATTGCCTTCTGCGTCTCGGACGCGTACTTGCACCATATTACCAGGTCCTACATCTTCACAGCAGAAAGTCACACGGTTACCAAACTCCGTATTATCTGGAACACCGCATGGGTCTACCATTCTGCGTATATCCACATTGGCGGTTCCACAATTATCCTCATAAAAGTCCGCGAATGGATCCACGCCTATGACGCGACGACCATTATCATCCAGCGAGAAACTCAAGTTGTTACATACGAGCGTTGGTTCTTGATCGTCAACGACCCTGAGAGTTTGGTCACAGGTCACTGAATTGTTACATATATCCGTTGCTGTGTAAGTAATTATGAAAGTTCCTGTATCAAGAGTGACTACTTCACCAGGCTCGAAGGTTCCAAACTCACCTGAAATTCTCGCTGTCACATTGATATTAGCATCGTCTGAGCAAAGATCTGATACAGCGGGACTCGGTAGTATGAAGCTACCCTCACACTCGTCTGTATCAGTCCCTACGGTCATATCTTCAGGACAGGTGATCACAGGTGGGACCGTATCCTGTACAGTGATATCCTGAGTACCTATGATCATGAAATTAGTACACCAGTCCATGACCATGAATGTCCTAGTGATGGTGGATTGATCTCCACATCCTGGGGCTGTCTCATCTGTGATAAATGTCACAAAACCACAGAAACTATCAAATGGCTCGCCAAATATGGTCGGCTCACCCGTGACCGAAGGATCTGTATTAGCATCAGGACAGTTCACAGTGATATCCGCTGGAAACATGACACTGTCAATTGGTGCTTTCTCCAGTAACACACGCTGCTCGCAAGTACCTACATTCCCTTGCTCATCCTCGACCGTCCAGTCTATGAGTAGCTCTCCAGCAAAATTGGGATGGCAAGTATAGTCAATGCGCTCATAAGTGAAGTTGATGATGAGATCTTCTTCCGCAGTACAATTATCAAAGCTCCCCTCTAGAAGGTCTTCGAAATTGAGCTCATCTAAGTCAGTATTACATGGAAGAGTATCAAGTCCGCATTCTAGCTGCGGTCTGAACTTATCTTCTATGAGTGCCCATGCCCAGCAAGAATTGCCCGTCTGGGTGTCGATTACTTTTACCATGAGAAACTCTCCCACCTCAGCGCAGGTAACAGTATCCGTCAGAGGGCCTACAATATCTACTTCATAGCGCGATATCGGATCTTCAGGATTGGTTACGATCATCGAAGGTGTGATCACTGAGTACCCAAGCTCAGATATTGATATTTGGGTCTGGTGTACACATGAGAGAAACATGTATCCTTCATAGTGGGCTCTGGCGGCCGATTCATGAAGGCTATTAAAATCTTCGTCAATCTCTGTCATGAGATCGACAAGAAGGTCATCTGAGGTAGTCCCTGTGGGACCGCCTGCAAAGAGCTGAACTGCCATCACTGTGAATAGCAGGCTCATAAAAAGTTGTAATCCGTTGGATTTCATAGTGGTACGTATAAGAGTAAAGCGTGTAGTTTTCATAGGAAGAGGCATTATTTCTTGATGTACATCAGTTTGGACGTCAGTATTTCGTCTCGGGTACTGATCTTGCAGTGATATATGCCGTCAGATTTGAAATTTTCCCCATCGATACGGAGAGTATTAGCTCCCATGTCACCAAGCATCTGATGTACATAGACGAGTCTGCCGGAGCCATCGAAAATCCTTATATCGATATTTAGCTTTTTATTAAGATAAAAGTTGAGATCAGTCGAGCCCGTAAACGGGTTAGGTACAAATTTTGAGCTTACAAGATTACGATCTTTTTTACCTATATAGTTGATTTTCAGGCCATAAGACTGCCCATTGACGTCATATGCCTCTGCAGTAAGTTCATCTTGCTGAAGGCTTAAGAGGGCCGATAGTTGTTTTTTAGCTTTTGACCGAAAGGTCACATGGAACTCTACTATGCCTGTAGGGCTTTCGCCCAAATTACCGTTCCAGCTCATACGTAATTGCCCCTCAGACAATAACTTATGCCCTACATGCGTCTGTGTGCTAAAGCCTGGTAAGCTACTCGAAACATCAAGCACAGCAAGCTCCTCTGGATCAAAATCCAAGGCAAATTGCAGACCATTTAGGTCATCCATGACATTGAGATAATAGGTAACTGTCGTCTCCACATCAGAACGAACTTGAAAGTCTCTCACCTCCATAATCAGGTCCTCATCCGTTCGATCCTCAGTAGAAAGTACACCTGGCAGCGTATAAGATCGATTCAGATCTCCTAGCTTGATAGCTGTGAAGTTCACCTCCATGTCCCTATTGAGCTCGTCTATGTGGTAAGAACCATTCAAATCCTGTGTTAGGACGTCTTCAGGCTCATTAAACTCGAGAGACGAATCCATGAAAACCCATGGAGCTCTATCGTCAAAGTCAAGTCTATCTCCCAGGAGCAATCTTCTGATATAGAGAATATCGAGAGCTGACACTGTTCCACTAGCATTGACATCAGCGGCGATATACTCGTCTGCTTGGTCAAATTTGTTGATTCCTAGCAAGTGCTTCTGCACGCGTATGATATCTGCTGTGGATAGCCCATTTCTCGGTGTGTCCTCGAAGCTTGGATTGATATCATATTCACCGCCAAGCGGCATAGGCTCAAATGTATAATCACCCTCCTCATCAGTCATGATGGGTGCTGTCGCTCCACCACTCAACTCTACCTGAACCTCCGTGAAGGAGCGCCCGTCTGCCGTGTTTACGGTGCCAGCGATCAATGCATTCTCCGTTTCATCTTCTAAAAGACCATCGCAGTCTGGGATGCCTTGGCTGTTCTGTATGGTGATCGTGGTAGCACAAAAATCCTGCTGTCCGTTTTCGTCCGTAATCCATAGCTCCAAGTCATTGATTCCAACATCGTCACAGTCAAACGACCGTACAACGTCGCTTGGGTCAGCGCTAAATGAAGCGGTGACCTTGTAGCCGCATACATGGAAGCTTCCTTTATCAAAATCATTTGCCCAGATCTCGACCATACCTTGATCGGGAACTCCATCGGAATCAGTATCGAGCGCCATGAGCGTAGTCGTGATTCCACTATGGCAGAACGGTGTGGGCTTTTTGCAATTGAGGACTTGAAATGTCTGTGGCTGGCGCAATTCATTATTGCAGCCATCTTCAATGATCCAAATCACGGTGTGTGTGCCTAATCTGTAGATATCAGAGGCGTCCGCTCCCGTACCACGATCATCTATACTACCATCACTGTCAAGGTCAATAAGGTAAGAGATCTCGAGCTCTTCCTCTGGCGTGCAATCGTCCGTAGCTGTAACTGTGAGACCTATAAAACCAGGGCTACAGTCTTCGCTGTCCGTACAGACTGACTCTGTATCAAGGCTGCTGGTAATGGTAGGAGGCGTTGAGTTTCTCACGACGATAGTCTGCTGGTACGACCACGTTACAAATTCTCCATTCTCGGACTGACACCAGTCCATGATGCGCCATGTGCGTAGAATCTTGGCGCAGGCTGTCCCGCTGAGATTCATATCAAAGACTTCATCCGACGAGGTCATACCTATCTGATCGCAAGCATCATCTAGAATGATCGGTCTAGCTGATGAGTCAGGTAAATTTTCTGGCTCGATATCTTCGAGTCCGCATGACACGGTGAAGTAATCTCGTGGCCAGATGATATCATCTGTAGGATCTTGTGAGTCCGCGCGATTGATCGTAAACGGATCAAAATTGACTACCTCGATAACCTGCGTACATTTGCTTTCGTTTCCAGCTATATCGGTAGCCGTGAATATGCGTCGGATCTCTCCCGTCTGGCACATATCGATATCTATTTCTATTTCTTCAGCTACATCTACACCGCAGTTGTCCACAGCGACACCATCAGTACCTTGACACGATGGCAAAGGCGAAGCTGGATCATCTATGCAGATTTCTTGTATTTCGGCTGCGCTCTGACGCATCACACCTAGGGCACTGAGATTATCAGGATTATACTCATATGTGCAGCTTACTGTAAGATCGGAAGGGCATACGAGGGAGGGTCTTGACTTATCTTGGATAATCGCCAGTACAGTGCACTCACTGTACGTACCTGGAAGGGCGTCCTCATCTATCAAGCCAGGTCCTGGATCTACTTCATATACGCGTAGTCGCAGTCGAATGGGTGAAATAAGGTGATCTTCACAGCAGAAGTATATCCGATCGGCGAAGTCATTATTTGGATTTAATGTATCACAGGCAGGAGCTTCTGTAATACGGCGCGCTTTAAAGAACACGTCATTGCAGTTGTCACTACTACCATCATCAAGACTGTGCGCGGGAATCCAAGATGTACCGCTGGACTGCAGCGGTATGATCACCTCACGCTTGCATCTTGTATGTGGTGGATCATTATCTTGAATGATCAAAGTCATACGCTCAATGGTAGCATTGTTGCATCCATCAGTGACACGATAGGTCACTGTATACATGCCTACAGGTATCTCTCCTACTGGTCCACCATTGGTCATAAGTGGAGGAAACTCTGTACTCGTAATCTGAAAATCAAAGTCACCTCCACAGGCATCCATTACCGTTGCGGATGGCAAGGTGACATCTACACCGCAGGTGCTGCTAGAAGAAAATAGTCTCAGTGTATCTACGATAGAAACTTCTGGCCCTACGGTATCAATGACATCAATGATCTGAAAAGTATCTACTGACTCTCCACTGCACAGATCTGTCACTCGCCAGGTCCTACGTATCTTAAAGGCGGCACCGCATGTAGATGCTATGACATCAGTATAGTCTGCTATGAAATTACAGGTCAGCTCTGTGAGTTCATCGCCCTCAAGCAAAGGAAATCCTGTAGATCCTGGCGACGTGTCTGGCATCATAGTACAGCTCACCGTAAGTGGTGTTGACAGTCCGGCTGGAAAGGAGACGCTATCAAGACTTGGGCGCTCTAGATAAATGTTTTGGAAGCAGACAGCCTCATTGCCATCTTCATCTATAGCTGTAAATCGTCTGATAATATGCTCTACGGTATCCGCGCATGGGTCACTAAATTCTATCTGATCTTGCATAGAAATGGTGAAATCCTGACAGTCTATAACCTCTGGAACTCCAAGACTATCAAGGTTCGCTACACAATTTAGTAGAGTATCAGGAGGACAGACGATATCAGGACTCCTCTCGTCCATCACATTGATGATACCCATACAAGGGTTGTTCTCTGCAGTAGATGACACAGAATACATGAAGGATTGGCCTACCATCGTGATATCGATGATATTACCCAGATTGTTACCTGCTTCATCCATGAGAAAGATGGTATCGGCACCTGCGCATGCTGCCGTATCATTAAGTACAGCTGCTGGCTGAATGGTATCAATGCAATCTCCACCAATGCTGAAGTTGACGGAAGACACACAGGCACATGGAGCTTGTCCATATAGACTCTGAACTCCTCCAAAAATGAGAAGTGCACAAAGTAGGAAGACCTTGCTCGGGAGCAAAGTTGTAGAATCATCGGGGGCGAACCGTGACCCTGGGCGAATGGGCGATTTCATAAAGTTTGTTTCATTAAGTCCTGAATAAGCTTCTAATTGCTGTAAGTGCTTATGGGATGGGACCTCATGATTGGTATTCTCTCTAAATCATATTACAAATTTATTTAATATGTAATTCGCTAGAGATTATCGCCCAGGTATTTGATACAACTTAGCTTAACATATACGGATATTTTCTATGTATGAGGATGGATGCATTCTTATCGAACTGAGCAGAAGGGACTAAAAATGAAAAAGCCCCTCTCCAGCGAACTGGAGAGGGGCTATCCCAAAAACCGATTTTATCTAAAAAACTGATTAGTCAATTAGAATCATCTTCTTCGTAGATGTGTAGTCACCTGCCTCGATCGTGTAGAATACTACAGTAGAAGCATTGATGTCTGCACGATCTAGTACGATCTGGTTGTAACCTTTAGCGTATTCTTGCTCTGTAGTGTATACAGTCTTACCGTTCACGTCTTGGACAGTGAATAGTACTTCTGCATCTTCTGGCAGAGTGAATCCGATAACAGTTTCATCCTTGAACGGGTTAGGAACGTTCTGAAGCATTTCAAATGCTTCCGCTACATCGCCTGTTTCAGATCTGAAGTCGATGAGTACACCTAGATCGTCAGATAGTCTGCTGTAAGATTCAGCAGCTGTGATCTGAGATCCGATTTGAATCATTTCGCTTAGCTGACCTTCTGTCTGTGCTTGGAAGTGCAGTGTGAACAGCACCTCTGTTGCGTCAACAGATACAGCTTTAGCATCATTCCATGAAGTGGTAATGATACCTTGCTCTAGTCTGTTGAGACCGAAGTTTTCACCAGAGACCGGAAGTGCACCAGCTGTGAAGCCAGCAAACTCAAGACCAGTGTTGAAATTCAATGTGAACTGGTAACCCAGGATCGCATCGAAGTTGTCAGCTGTGATAGCTACATCGTAAGTAGTACCAGCAACTACAGCTGCATCTTGAGCTACTAGAGTAAGAGCACCGTTATCGGTTCTGTCCTCAGTAGATACAAGCGCATTTGGTGTAGCACTGTTATTAAGGTCACCCACTTTCACTGACACGAAGTTTTCATCCAACATGTCGCTAGAAAGATCAGCGATCTCCACTACTTCATCAAGTGGCCATGGCTCATGAATGTCATTGTATGTCTGCGTCGCATCGATGAATCTCCAACTTGTGTTGTTAGGGAACTCATCATAAACTCCTAGTAGGAGTTTTCTCAACTCAACCATATCAAGTGCACTCACACTCTCACTATTGTTAACGTCAGCCGCAACTGACTCATAAGCAGTAGTGAATGGCTCTAGACCAAGAAGGTGCTTCTGGATCTCCACGATATCACGTGTAGAAAGACCATTTCTTGGATCGTCATTGCTGTAAGCTTCAACTGTGTAGTCAGAAGCAAGCGGGTTGCTAAAGAATGCATAGTCTCCAGTTACGTCAGTAGAAACTGTCTGAGTAAAGAGGATAGTCTCATTTGTCAGAGTAATCTCTGCTCCTTCGACACCTTCTTCCATCTGAGTTTCTGCAATACCCATGATGCTCGCTGATAGCGAATCATCACATACATCATTATTATCTTGAATAATGATGAAAGTCTCACAGAAGTCAAAGTTTCCAGCTTCATCAGTTACATAAACAGGTAGCGTCACAGGAGAAGCGATATCAGCACAAGTAAACGTGCGGTTGATATCATTGATATCCTCGCTGAAGCTAACAGTTACGTCACCACAGTTATCATCGCTACCTGCGTCGAAATCACTAGCCCATATTTCTACCTCGCCTACGGCTGGCATCACTACGGTCACAAGTCCGCTAAAGCACTTCGGAGAAGGCTTCTTGCAATCTTGTAGATCAAATTCGAACTCACAAGTTGTAGAGTTACCACAACCGTCAGTAGCTGTAAAGCGGATCAGGTGAACACCAAATGGGAATTCTCCACTTGCATCGTTTCCTGAACCAAAGAAATCAACTTCAAATGGTGTAAGCGGATCGTAGAATGCATCGATCTGATAAGCGTAATCGATACTTGCAGTATCTGTACAGTCATCAGCAGCATTTACAATAAGCTCTACGAATGATGAACAACCAGCAGCTGCTGAATCACACTGAACGATGTCTTCACATCCTTCAAAGAATTCTGGAGCAACAGTGTTATCAAGCTTGATTACCTGAACATAAGTCCAGAGACCCTCACCTGTAACCTCATCATACTGACACCAGTCAAGTACTTTCCATGTTCTCAAAATTTTGAGACATGCGTCATCATCTCTTGTAAATACTTCGTCTTCGAAGCTTACAAGAAGATCAGAACATACATCACCAAATAGTACAGGCTCACCAGTTGCTGAAGGATCAGCAAGAACTTCGTCTACACATAGATCAGTGATAAGTACATCACATGGCCAGTCTACACCATCAGTGTTAGACCATCCTGGCTCACCAGGACAAACGTTATCCGTGATATTGTAAGGATCGCCATTTGTCAAGAAGATTCTCTGAGTACAAGTGCTAGTAGCACCATTGTTACTCATAGCTGAGAAAGTTCTAGAAACAACACCTTCACCACACTCAACATCAACTCTTACGCTGACCTCTAGTGACGGTTCACAAATACCTACTACAGTGGCTACACCATAAAGCGGGTTGTTGATATCGTTAAGCGCATCCATGTCAAGATCTTCCTCACAGTCGAAGAATAGATCATCAGGGCAAGAAACGAAAGGTGGCAGTTTATCCTGAACGTCGATGTTAACCATGCAATCGTTGAAATGGCACCATAGGTCACCACCTTCAACCATACGCGATGGATCAACAGGACCTTCACCTGGATCAACATCAAAGACTCTTAG
>JAHDBH010000001.1:0-81888 GCA_020630495.1 Saprospiraceae bacterium | reverse complement strand
ACACAGTTGTCATGCGATCCATCGTCAAATGTCTCAGCAAATACTCTTGCTGTTCCATCAGATGTAAGGCTTACTTCTGTGTTTTCATCACAGATAGGTGTAGGAGGTACTTTGTCAATGACATCGATAAAGAAGTCACAAGACGTAGCATTACCACAACCGTCAGTCACTGTGTAAGTGAACTGGTGGAAGCCTAGAGGCATTCCGATGATTTGGTAACCAACACCAACGAAACGAATCTCAACACCAGCAGGACCTTCAAGCTCTACAGTGAAATCAGCAATGGTAGAAGCACCACATGCGTCAACGATTTCAGGTAGATCAACAGATACAGTACCAGTACACTCGAATACGCTTGCAAGTACAGTAGTTACATTGTCAGTAGAATCAGCATCGCTAGGATCAGCGATATCATCATTGAATGGGCAGATGAGTGTAGGACCGTCTTTATCAAGTACCTTGATAATTTGATCAAACTCAAGTACCTCACTTGTACACATATCAATGACCTTCCATTTTCTCAAGATCGTGAATGAACCAGCACAAATCGGTAGTTCGTGATCTTTGAAAGTCATCTGGAAATTAGTACATAGATCGCCACCAGGCATTCCAGTACAATCAGGAGTCGTACAATCACCACAATCTAGAGATTCTAGATCTAGGTCATCGAAGTTACGTGGACGGCTGATCTCTTCAAGAGCAGGACGTCTTACGAAAATCGTTTGTACACATGACTGAGAAGCACCTTGTGCATCTGTAGCTGTGAACTCACGCTCAATGATGCGGATGAAAGGACCGCTACAGATCATATCTGTATCAGAAATATCCTCGAAAGTGACGTCAACATCACCACAAGCATCAGATGGCATAACCTCATCAGCGTCAACAGACAGCTCAAGTGCTACAAAATCAACAGTACCGTTGTCTCCACCTACACCGTCGGCGATAGTCAGGGTCCAAGTACCGTTTGCATCCTCACCATCAAACTCACTGAACATAGGATCAGGAACAAGACCTGGGAACTGTAGTCTACGATTAGACTCATTGTATTCTGCACATGCACCTTCTTCATCTCCTTCATCATCAGCGATGAAATTGAGATTATCAGTTGCACCACAGAAACCACCCCAGATAGTTGTAGAAGTTCCGGCTGGGCTTTCTAGCTCAATCGTAAGATCTCCTACCCAAGTGTGAGTAATGTTGAGCGCTACGTTGACATCCGCAACTGTAACACCAGGACGACCGAAGTCTACATCCCAAGTAATTACAACTGGATCAAGTGTATTATTAATTTCTTCACCGCTTCCTGCCTCGAAAGTAACAGTTGCGCTATCAAGCTCAGGAGCTATCGCTACTGGAATCTCGTCATCGCATTCAACGGTAAGATCAGCACAAATCACCGCAGGTCCTAGCTTATCTTCAACAGTTAGAGTACCCCAGCAGACATTACCTGTCTCAGGATCCATTACCATAACAGTAAGCTCAATTCCTACAACACTTGCATCAAGTGTATTATCATAGACGTTTCCGTCTTCATCAGTAATAGTGACGACATAGTCATCAAAGCATCCGTATCTGTCACCTTTTAGGAAGATGTCAGCAGTTACAGTCGCTTCACAATTCTCATTAAGAGAAAGGTTGATATGATCGTTACATGCTAGTTCAGTAACAGTTGATGGGAACTCTTCGACAGTAAGGTCGAAAGTACACTCAGCTATATTACCGAATCCATCATCAGAAGTAAATCTGAAAGTGTAATCTCCAACTGGAATAGCGTCTCCCATACCGAAATCCGCAAAGTCTCCAGTAGTATCTTGCTCCACAGGAGCCTGATCTGAAATCTGAGAGAAGTTCACCCAAAGAGCAAGGCTCCATGGGAAAGCACCACCTACAGCATCTGCAAGATCTATCCAATCAGATGCAAGACCTGCACAGTTAGTAAGATCAACATATGTAGGAGCAGTCTGAGCATCATCATCAGATAGTACTGGAAGTACACCTGTAAATACCGTTGCATCAGTTTCAACCACGATAAACACATGTGAGAAAGTTGTAGGCACCTCAACAGCTGTAACAGCTGTGACACACTTATCAGCAGCACCAGCTGGTGGTACATAACTCTGTGTGTTGATCAAAGTCATAGATGAGAACGACGGTACAGGATCATTAGATCCATATACATATAGTACAACATCTGTAAATCCATTAGATCCACGAGCGATGAAATCCAGACTTTCTACAGTGAATGTAGGAGCATTAGTAGAAACACCTAGCTCTGAAAGGCTAAACATACGTCCGTATCCAAGAGGAGTAGGAGCGAAACCGCATACTAGACCTTGGTTACCTCCAGTGTCAAACTCATCACAGCTTGCAGAAGCATTCTGAGTAGCACTACCTGAAACAGACTGACAAGGATCAGTAGCAGAAACCTCGAAATTGAAGATATACTCACAAGCACCAGGATCTAGTGTGATTGTCCAATCTTTAGGACAGTCTAGAACTGGAGGGGTAGTATTCTCAACAGTAATGTTGATTACACACTCTGACGTATTACCAGACTCATCTGATATGGTCCAAGTAATTGTAGTCTCACCAAGTGGGAAAACAGCACCGACAAGAGTAGTATCAGAAGGAGCATCAGCATAATCGTGAGTTGCAGTAGCTGCACCACAATCATCTGTAGCGGTTACATCTAGAGCAGTACTGCCCATAGTGTGTCCACAGTTCTCTTCACCATCATCCTCATCATCAAAAGTTACTGTCTCTGGTGGGCAAACTACAGATGCAGCTGACACATCGTTCACAGTAACAGAGAAGCAACAAGATGCTAGATCAGCACCAGCAGCTCCAAATGAAAGAGTCCAAGAATCTAGTGTTCCATCGTCTCCTCCTGCATCATCATCCACTTCTAGTACCCAAGTACCATTGATTTCGACACCATCAAAAGCATCTGCGAACGTACCACCTTCAGGCAAGAACATTCCAGTAAATGGAGCAGAACCTGTAGTGATACTTGCAGTAGCTTCATCTGTGAAGACGGTTCCAGTGTAGTTATCACCTAGGCCACCATTATCAGTACTCAACTCTAGGCGAGTACCATCTGGAGCTTCAAGGAAGATGTCAAGGTCACTTGTCCAAGTATGAGTGATATTGAGCTCTAACTGAGTTACCGCAACATCTACTCCTATCACACCAAAGATGTCTACATCCACTTCCTCACGGACAGATGGAGTAGGATCAGCTGATGTAATGAAAGCTCCAGTCGCGCTAGTGAAATCACCACCCATGATAGGCATTGCTTCACCAGGAACCATGTAGCATACTGTAGAAGTACCTACTGGGAAAGTAGCGGCAGCCTCAGTACCGTCATCCATGCTAAGTGTATCTCCTGATGGTCCTAACACAATGTAGGATAGATCTACCATGCACTCAGACATTACGTCTGCAAGGAAGATTGCATCATCAGATACATACTCACACTCACCCTCTGCTAGGTCGATTACAACATCGTCAGGGCACGTAAGTTGAATCTCCTGCATATCAACAGTAACGTTGAAACAGCAGCTAGATGCCCATACTCCGTTACCATCGTCATCACTAGACTCAGTGAGAGTATAGCAAATCTCATTTACACCAGTTGGGAGAGGTCCCTGAGGAGCACCAGCACCTGCATCGATTTCCTCACCACCGTTCATCACTACATAAGTGAGTGCGGCAGCACAGTTATCAAAAGCTTGAACTGGAGCAAATTCCGTCTTGTCAGCTGGAGTATAGCTATCACAGTCGTCAGAATTAACTCCAACGGTGAAATCTCCAGGACATACTAGGATAGGTGCTGTGATATCAACAGCTGTGATGACAAACTGGCAATCAAGTGAGTTACCATCTACGTCAGTAGCTGTGATGTCAGCGTCAAGGAACATACCTTGTACAAGACCAGAACCATCAGCAGGACCAGCATTAACTACTACTGTATCAATTTCCGTGGTAGGGAAAAGTGAAGAGTAATCAACGAAAGCCTCGCATGAGCCATTGGTAATAGGAACCATAACAGTATCTGCAGGACACTCAAATGGAGCAACAGTAGCTCTCTCCCACTGTAGAGTGAGACAGTTAGCAACGCCATTGTCAAGTGAGAAATCATCTGCAATAGTTACTGTCCAAGTACCTACAGTGCTTCCACCGTTCAGAGTGGATAGCGGCTGCTCTGGCTTGAACTCACCATCAAAGGGAGCTGAGCCGGTGACAACGCTAGTCATAGCATCATCATCAAGCTTAGTATTGTCATAAGCGTTTCCTGCACCCCCATTATCAGAGGTAAGGTCGATTACGACACCGCTTGGGCTTGTAAGTGTGATATCAAGATCAGCTACGTGCGCATGATCGATATCAAGACTTACGAAATCCAAACGAAAATCTACACCATAGACACCGTCTACAGGGTATTCGAACTCTAGTACAACCGACTGGGTGCTAGAGATCGTAGCGCCAGGACACTCCGTCAAAGTGCGGTCTGGCGACCATTGTTGCTGAGCGAAAGACTGCGTCACCCAAAGGGAGCAACACGCCAACAACAACAGTGAAAAAATACGTAATTTTTTCGTCGTCATAATTTTAGTTTTTTTTCGCGTCATGTGACTTTAACTAAAAAGTCAATTAGATAAATAATTGGTTTTCTCTTGTTCTATCTGTCTATACCCTTAGAGATCAAGTAGATTCCTTAGGTATGACTCAAGTACAACAGGATTGTCAGCGCTCTTGGGATGCTTTTCCCTCTGTGCTATGAGCCCAAGCGGGCTTCCAGAGTCAGGATAATCGATCTGTGCTGCAGCTCGCACCTCTTCCTCCATAGATAGCGCATTGCCATCTGTGAGTTGTCTGGTGAGACTGTTCAAAGCATTTACTCGGTTTACCTGATCCCAGTCCACAGAAGTCAGATCCATAGGCTTTACATCGGGGAAAGTGGGAAACTTATCCTCGAAGTATTGTACAATCTCGCGCTTCTCAGCATTCACAAGGTCTAAGGCTTCGTCAACCGTTACAGTCTGAGCTGTAGCGCTAGTGCTACATACCACAAATAACAGGGCTGTCAAAATCAAAGCCGTGAATCCTGACCACGCAGTTCCTACGTTCGTCTTCTTCATGAGATTACGGTTTTTAAGAAATAAAATGATTGATTAAAAAGTGTTCGTCTGTTCGTCATCGTGTCGTCGTCATGCGTACACAGGCTTCGTCAAAATCCCATATACACGTATGGTGAAAAAGGCACATACCTCTTCCAACTGCGCAAAGATACAGCATCGCTCAAGCCACCATACTACAAAAATTGGGTATATTTCATATTACCCAAAATCGTAATATCTACCTAAAGGATGGTGATATCATCTCATCTCTTGCAGAAATCGTACCAAAGCCTCAGAACTTATTCGTCGCGTCTGTAGCTCGGTCGGTGTTGTTCGTCATTTGACCTAGGGTCAGTCCAATCGTAATCTCGTGTCCTCCTGCATTAAATTCTTGAAAATCAAGAAATGATGCATCATAACTGTATATAAATTGAAAATTATCAATGTTCGTACCTACCAGAAAGCCAAATCTGTTGCCAGCTCCTGTACTATAGCTCAGACCACCCACGAGGCGGTCATCGAGAAATCCTGCTTTCAGATTAAAGTCTATCGTCGTGTCTATGCGTCTGACCTTCTTCACGGCTATGGATGGCTCTAGGTAGTAATCCCCACCCTTCATGTCCCATCTGTAGCCAGCGTATACGAAGTAGTAGTCCAGTGGTGACTCCTCTAGCGTATCATCAAAATCCTCGATGTCAATGCTACTTATTCGCGTGCGGATAAGGCTAGGCAGGGCTGCCCCAAAGAATAGATCTTCTCGATACTTTCCATGAAAGCCGAGAGTCATATCAAAAAAGCTCACATTATCTACCGCTGCCATGATGATAGCATCATTGGCGTCATAGAAGTCACTAGTGAGGACGTCATTGTCCAAACTATACTGATGGTACTCAGTGGTGAGTCCAAGAGACATATCTAGATCTTCACCACCAAAATGGTATGCATATTGAAGCTGTAATCTCAATCTATTGAGGGCTCCGATGCTTTCGCTGTGCAACTGTGCTCCAAGACCGACTCGATCTGTGATCAGTCCATCGTATGCGACACTGATCATTTTAGGATTTCCAGGAAAGCCAGCCCAGCGATTTCTATAGTTGAATAGGATCTCATGCTCTCCATCGGTACCTGTGTAGGCTGGATTGACCAGCTCTAAATTCATATAATACTGAGTGTAGAGACCACGATCTTGGCATTTGGCCGAAAGGCCTAAAAGCAATAATAGCGCAACAACTAGAATATTCTTCATGATAGATTTCTTCTCGCTTAGATTAATTTAATCTTCTCAACAGGGTCACATGACCTCTGTAAAAGACTTCTCGATTATCATCAGTGATGACTGTCATGACCCAGTAATACGTGCCATCTTCTAGATCATCGCCCGCCTGACTAGTTCCTCTCCAGTCATTGCGATAGTTATCAGCTCGCCATACGCGCTCTCCTACGCGATTAAATATCTCAAGTCTATTATTACTGGGCAGACAGGCTATACGGAGCTCATCATTGAGATTATCTCCATTGGGAGTTATGACTTCGCGACCTGTGAAGCACTCTCCTCCATCGATACACATCGCAGGAAAATCTTCCTGACCCAACGCTTCTACACAACCATTGGCATCTGTGACTACTACACTAGCAGTCTCTCCTGCCATGATCCCTGACAATCGATTTGATGTCTCTGAGGGATCAGCATTCCAGACGTACGAGTATGGCCCTACGCCACCCTCGGGTGCTGCCACAAACACTCCATCTGCCTCTGTATCTGAGCTAGCGCATTCGCGCTCAATAATGATGTCAATAGGGTCAGGTGCTATAATCATGATGGTCCTCATGAATGTCAAGCCATTGTCATCAGTCACTGTCACCGTGTAGGCACCTTCTCGCAGACTATCTATACTGCTCATACCATTGAATGCAGGATTAGACCACTCGTAAGTGTATGGCGCCATGCCATTCTGTGGTGTGAGTGTGATAGATCCATCTGCCTCACCGTCACAGCTGATGGCAAATTCTCCATTTCCTGATACTTGTACATCTACCTGGAGGCCATCACTCGTCACACAGATATCATCAAATACCACCATGCAATCATCTGCATCCGTAATCGTGACACTGTAGCAAGCTGCGGGTAGATTAGCTATATCTTCAGTCGTAGCGCCATTAGACCATAGATAGGTGAATGGTGTAGCGCTACCGCTCACTGTGATATCGATGGAACCATCACTGCCGGCAGAAGTCTCATTCATGATCACCGTATTATCCAAGGTAATATCACTACTCTCTGCGACTGTGTATGTCTCAGTAAATTGTACGCCTGCGGCGTCTGTAATGATGACTACATAGACTCCCTCATCCAGAGCCGTCAAGTCTTCTTGCACGCTGAAGAAATTACCGTCCATAGTCCACTCTATATTATCTGCTACTCCGCAGATGACTAGATCGATAGCGCCTGTGCCAGTGGTCCCGCATGCTACGCCTGTGACCTCTGTATCATCCGATATACCGAATTCTTCGACTATCTCATAGGGTCCGCAATTGCTCGTGCTACCGTTATCCGTATCTGTGACGACTACACTATACATTCCAGCTGGTACTCCTATGAGGTCTTCGTCTGTGCTACCGTTGCTCCATAGATATGTGAAGTTACCGGAGCCACCATTGACGCTGATGAAGATACTACCGAGATCATCGCCGTCACACTCTATATTCTCAAGCATGTCGAGGGTGCAGCCAGAGGAGCAGTCGATGGACACAGATCCTGGATTACAATTGGCCGGTAAGGTACCACCGTCTCCACCTATTTCTTTGGGGAGAGGCACGTCTCCGATGGTAATGGAGCTGGAAGATCCATCAGCGCCGATAAGTCTGAATACTACCTCAAACAGTACAGCACCATCATCCAGAGATTCACAGTCTACGCCAGGAATCGTCCAGGCCATGGCTATCTGACCTTCTGGAAGGCTCGGTGGTCCATTGAATGTGCCACTGTTGAGGCCAGGGAGTCCATCAGTCGGTATGATGATTTCTACAAATTCTAGATCGTCGCTATCATAAGCAAGAGAGAACTGTGCTGCTTCGATGCAATCAAAGCCCTCTACTGTCATGGGGACTGTAACCAGATCTCCCATACATCCTGTGACACTGCCGACATTAAATGTAACTACGCTACTTGCATTGACTATAGTGACCACCCCATCACCAAATGTGGCGGGGACTGTCTCGCCGTCTTTATTGGTGATATCGATACCAAGGGGCGCACCGCCAAATTCTATCATGCCTGTAGACCCTTCAGCGCCTATGACGTTGAAGCATAGCTCAAATATGGTAGAACCATCTGGAAGAGTCTCGCCATCAGTGCCACTGTCAGACCATACCACGGTAAGGACACCGTTGTCCGCATTAAGGGTCCCTAAATTAGCAGATCCAAATCCTGCGAGATTCACTTCACCCAATCGATCATATTCTAGTACGTCTTCATCAAAAGTGATAGAGAACTGAATGGTATTGATACACTCAAATCCAGTGACCACGATCGGTACACATACTTCATCTCCAGCGCCAGCATTGATTGGATCTATGGAAAACCCTAAGTCCCCACCGCCAGTATTCTCACAGTCAGTGCCTGGAATCATAAATGGGCCATTGGATATGTCCACGTCTACTTCGTCCTCATTCTCATCGATCACCTCTATGCTGAGAGGAGCATTGGCAAAGGCTATAGATGTCGTATCACAAGGTGCGCCTATAGCCGTAAACTCTATAGAAAACAATACAGAGTTATCTGGAAGACTTACGGGAGTAAAGCTGCTTTCATTCCATGATACGGTGATGCGTCCTGCGTCTGTGTTGGCGGCGAAGTCTCCTATAGCACCTGATGAAAAATCTGGTAGAGTCGTAATGATATTAGTGGACTCCTCAAATCTAAGAACAGTAGGATCCCATACTATCGTCCACTGAGCACTTACCAGATCATCAAAATTGCTGACCACGATGTCAGTCTGAAAGCTCGTCCCTGGATCTCCTGACCCGCCTGCAGCGCTCAATTGCAATTGGGCGTAGGTGGTAGTGAGGCAAAGGAGAAAGGATAAAGTAAATAACAATCCTTTATAATTCATAAATCCTATGATTTTCAACAGGTTTAGCTAGAAATCTAATGACAAAAGTACATAATACGTACAACTCTCTAGGGCACCTAGAGCCAAAAATTACCAAGATGACACCTATGATACCAAAAACGGTACCAGCTACTTAGTAGACGTAGGAATGAGGAAAAAGAAAGCTCTGCAAGCTCAGAGCATGATATCAGAGCCGAGATCTTGCTCTATCGCAAACTTCACCATGCCCGCTACATTATTGACTTGTAGCTTTTTCATGATATTCTTTTTATGCACTGCGACAGTTTCCTGACTGATGTAAAGTTCTCCAGCAATATCTTTCACACCCTTAGCCTCAGACAATAGATTAAGCACTTCTAACTCTCTGGGTGTCAGACTCTTTACAAGCATATATCTATCTCCGTACTTGGGATTTACCGTAGGAGTCTCGACCTTTTTTTTAGGAAATATGGACCGCCCCTGAGGCATGTAGACCTCTCCAGACACTACTTCAGCGATGGCACTAAGCAATTTCTCTGAGGAGTCTTGCTTAAAGAACATGCCGTCAACACCCATCTTGTAGGCGTCCGTCATCAGTCCTTGATTCTTGTAACTTGTGATGACCAGGATCTTCATGTCAGGATACATCTTCTTGATGTCTGGGATCACGCTCATGCCATCTCCATCAGGCATATTGAGATCTAGAAGCAGTAGATCTGGCACCACCCCTCCGAGTTGCTTGATCAGCTCGTTGCCCGATAGACAAGAGCCACAGCAGCTGTATCCCTGCATTTGCTCCACAAGACACTTGAGTCCATCTATAAAGAGCTGGTGATCATCTGCTATAAAAAACTTGGTCATGTCTCTGCCGTGATTTGGATCAAATCTAGGATAATTATCTGTTTGCTTCCGTATAGTTTGCGTCATATACCTCTATACCCTCATCTCCTGCTATACAAACTGTGAAGCCAGCAAGCCGTGCGTGTGCACCATACACACCATCGCGTGATAGGGCCACAAATGCTGCTTGCTCTGGGCTGTCAGGAAATGCGGATATGACTCTATCCACGGCCATGGCGCAGGCCTCATCTGGGCTCTTTCCCTGTCGCATCATCTCCACCACCACAAAGCTCCCTAGTACCGTCTGTATGTGCTCGCCCATGCCTGTAGCTGCGGCAGCACCTACAGCTCCATCTACATAGAGCCCAGCTCCTATGATAGGCGAGTCCCCTACGCGACCTGGCAGTTTATAAGCTCGACCAGATGTGCTGCATGCTCCCGCTATCCTGCCGTTCATATCCCTACCAAGCACTCCTATCGTATCATGATTATTTCCTTGTACTTGATTTCTTTTCCATTCCTTGAGTGCTTGCTTGGCATTCTTAGTGATCAGGCGCTTTCGCGCAAATGCATGCTTTTTGGCGAAAGCCTCAGCCCCAGCACCTGCAAGCATCACATGATCTGTACGCTCCATCACAGCTCTGGCGATACTTATAGGATGTGCATATCCTTGGACATAGCATACGGCTCCGCAGTTCATCTCATGATCCATGATGCATGCATCTAGCGTCACCCTGCCTGACTGATCTGGAAGTCCACCGTAGCCTACGGATGTATCTCCAGCGTCGGACTCAGGCACTTTAGCTCCCGCCTCTACCATATCTAATGCGCTACCATCGCCTGCATACTTCGCCATAGCCGCTTCTGCTGCTCGAGGATTATTCCACGTACAGATGACCTGCGCAGTGCGACCTTTCACAGCACGGGCACTGAGCAGTGGCAGTGCAGAGACGAGAGCAGGACTACTTACTATGAAATCACGTCGATTCACGCAGCCAAGTTACTTCTTGATGATCGTGCGAGAAGTCGATTCTTCACCACGCTGAAGGACAAGCAGATAGGCTCCCGCAGGATAATCGGCAAATGCGTCTAGAGTAAAATTATTTACACCTTCCGCGATCTGTACCTTGTCCTGATAGACTATCGTACCGAGAGGATTGTAAATTATGACATCCATATCAGCCTCTGTGAGGGAATAAGTAGAAAACGCCAATATGTCCACAGTCGGATTGGGGAAGGCAACAACGTCCATATCTACTGGCTCCAGATCAACTCTCTCAAAGTCAATGTCCTTGAACTCGCGCGCCTTGAAGACATTAGTAGGTAGCTTCTCTACTCCAGAGTTTCTCTTGATGATATCCGCCAAAGTAGTAGACGATATCCTCTCTTGTTCTTCTGAGGTGAAAGCATCATCATTGAGATAGAAAAACCGGTCACCATCTCTCAATACGGTGAATTGACGACGTATAATCTCTGTAATCGTCTCACCGAGCATGGTTCCTGGGATGTGCTGCTCGGCCAAGAGTCCTACCCAAAGGTCTATGTCATTGACATTGCCGTACATGTGCTCCAGTCCTTGGTACACCGCAGGATCGCTGTGAATCTGATCGAAGCTACTGTAGGGCGCATAGCCAAGCGCAAGGCGCATATTATTGAAGTCTACGAGGCCTCTCTCTCTACCTCGCTGAATATTGATACTCGCTAGATCTAAGCCTCCAAAGCCTGGAAGACCAAACAAAAAATTTCTCAGATCATCAATGAGCTTATCATCCATATCCTGCTGGATCTGCACAGACATGCCTCGTAGCATGGGATCAAGTGAGCCTAACTCTTTTACCTGCTGCGGAGCAAAGAATGCATCCTTGAGACTGATGGGCCCTTCGGGTATAGACAGACCATCCGCGTCTAGGCGCGGAATCTCGCTATTAATCATCGTATGTCCAAGCCGGAAAGCCGCTCCAGAAAACTCATTGAAGAGATCTGGACGCACAAATGGATCGTAACCCTCGTAAGCAGGCAACTCGATTCCCATGGTAGGTAACCATTCATTGTAGACAATTGCCTGTAGATATGCTGCTACCCATCTGCGAGCCTCCTGATAGAGTTCTTCATCTGTATACTCAGGGTGTTCTGCTTTCTTGACATCACATATGCGATTGTGCTCGCGGACGAGTAGCGCATGCATGCTCAGTAGGAGTACGTTTTCATTAGCTCGTAGATCACCAGCTACGTAGAGCTTTTCATTAGCTCTTGTGTCATCTGCCATGAGGGGCGCTGCAGGGTCTACTGGCGCGTCATACTCTCCCGTCGTGGTATTCCATGGAAGCATATTGCCCTCGCTGACCTTCAACTTCCCATCTTCAAAGCTTCTGAGCCAATGAGCTCTAGCCTCGTCCGATCCGTAGACACCGCTTGCATCTATAAACGCGGATATGGCATTATCATGCTCTCTAGGACTCTGGCGGGAGATACCCGTACCAGCACTCGCCTGAGATCTGAACATAGGTATGATCGCCATACCCAGGGACTCTGGATCAAAATGCTCATCACCCATGGGTACCCGCACCACTGCTGACTCCTCATGATCGTCAAATACCAGTGCGAAGTCATGATCTATAAACTGACCAAATACCCAGACATAATCACTCAAGCCTACCAGATCAAACTTGAGCTCCTTCTGATCAAATATGTGATTGGATATGTCTCTAGGATTGGGACGATTGATGCCCGTAGGAGCACTCACACCGTCACTGTAGTCAGCTGGCGCAAATCGAGGCATCTCGGCCCCTGCCGATCCCCAGCGAGGATTGGCAAAATTATTACCGTAGCCGTCAAGGCTTCTGTATTCCTGGGCTGAAAGCCCGGTAGCGCAGCTCACTACCAGAAAGGCGGCTAGGATGGAATTGAAAGTGTTCATGTAGGTCAGACTTATGGGAGCACAAATATACATCGCCAGACCTATTTGGGTCTGTTCATTAATAGACGTCGAGATCATCAAAGTGTCACGGCATCTGATACATTTTTTTATAACATATAAGACCTATTCAACATATGATCTCGGCGTCAGATCATCTCCTGACTATGATTACACAGAGCTACAGATGTTGTTGTGTTCTTGGGGCTTTCGCCCAAATGTGATATTTCAAAAACCTTACCATTCTTCACAGGAAAGGGAAGCCTATGAGATCGCGAGACTAAACTCCAATAATAGTTCGCTCTGCTACATCCAATTTATTCGCTCGCACACCAGTCTCAGTTACGGTATGCTCACAAGTCATCGCGAATATTGATAAATCGTAATGTCATTTATCTTTTGAAACTAAATCTCGCTCTACGATATACTAATCATGGCTTATACCAAGCCTATCCATAAATACTTAATAATTTACCCACCTCTTCTCTGTAGGCAAGTCGATCATTTATTCACATTATCTCATTCACCCCAATTGGTGCATTGAGAATTTTTGACGGGATTATTTCTTATGATAAGTAACGGGAAGTTCATGGCTTATATGAATGGACCTAGCTTCTGTGTGCGCAAATTTTGCTACGGACAGATACTGGATATATTCAAACCTAATTGCATTGTGATTAATTCTGTCAAGGGGCATCGCGACTAGTGTCTTTCTGCCAGCCTACTGGCAGGTAGTCTTCAGTGAGCTTGTGAATAATGGAGAATAGAGTAACAGAATACTCAAGTCTCATTAATCATCAATAAAATACATAGATCATATTCTGTGCAATTTTGCCTAGTAAAAATATTCCTAGACTTTTGACTGATGCATGCGCACAGCTAATTTACGTTTTTGTGAGACGTCGAGAGATTAGCAATTAATTGGTATACGCATTAATGACTATAAACTGCTTTTCTACACGAAAAATCAAGCCTAGATTATATACTCGCCAGCAAATTTCCTGTACCGCATATTTGCATCTATCTCTGAGACGTCTTCCTGCAGCCTACAGCTTACATCACCACGGAGTCAATGGCTGAAAATAGCGGTAGAGACCACCCATATTTACAAGGTTTATTGCATCTACACCAGAAAAACAACCCATTGACACCAGATGAGATCAATAAATCAACCATACGATAGAGAATACAAGGACATATAGATCAATAGGCGAATGCTAATCCAGTAAAGCACCATGCAGAGATAGGCTACACCTAAGTAATTGAGCACGTCAGCTAATCGGCCAGGACAATAAGATAAGCCCACTAGTGCATGAGATAAATCTGCTCTACGATATACAATTCTTGTGCACGGAGCCGGATGTGATAAGCACCGCTGGCCAGGTGGGAAAGGTCGATCGATACATCTGCAGCATTCTCTATTTCTGCCGTATAGCAAATGACACCAGATTGGCTGATGACTTCTAGTTTTACAAGATCAGCAGGTAATTCTCTCACGTGAAATAATCCTGAGCTAAGAGTAGGAGTGATGTATCTGCTCTGTGTAGCTGCGTATCGCTCTTTGACGATATTGGATGAGACTACTCCAGCAGTCACCTGATAATAGTTTACACCTACCACAGGAGACGGATCATAAAATGAGTACTGGCCATTGTCATTTTTTGGAACAATGTATTCCGCTATTTTACGACCCGATCTATCTCTTTTCAGCACGAGAAAATCTGATGGTATCTCACCACTATAATCCCAATCTAGTTTCACGCCATCATCAATCTGCCGCGACGTGAGAAATACTCTATTACTCGGAAGGCCTACATCTTCGAGGATGGTGATGAGAGTGTCTGAAGGGATATTGCTCAGAGACTGTATGATCCCTGATGGCCATGTGACCTCTATCTCCGAGATGACCGCATTAGCCCCTAAGCCAAAGTGTAAGTAAGGACTATCGCCGCCACCTAGTGAGCTGCCACTTTTAGCCTCAGCGTACTGGTCAAAACTGGGTGTCACCACTTTGACCCTAGCACCCACTCCGTCCCTATTACTGATGACGCCGTCAAGATTGATTTTGAGCCAATGATTGCCATTGGCTAGATTGTTTTGCTTGTATTGTGCACGAGAATTGTAGTTGACTATATATACATCAAGATCTCCATCATTATCAGCGTCTGCCGTGATACTTGTACGACCTCTCGTGATATCATTGTAATTGTGAGCATCTGAGAAATCCGTATAAGATTCACCATTGCCCATGATACCGTCATTGTGCAGATAATAATTATTCTGATCTAGATCTTCCTCCATAGGACTGGGCTCTTCATCAAGATTTCCTGATGTCACGAGAAGATCGAGCCATCCGTCAAGATCCATATCTCCAAAATTTATACCCCAGCTATAGTGCGACGAATCCTGTACGGCTACACCTCCTGAGATGGCGATATTCTGGTAGAAGCCATTGTTATTTTTCCAGAGTCTTACAGGACCAATATTTGTGGTAGCCAAGTCAATATATCCATCGTGATTTACGTCACCAGATGCGATACCCATGACATTATCACACTCTATCATGCCTACGTCCAGCTGTACTGTATCAAACTGCCAAGTAGACCAGTCGTTTCCTGATGGTCCTAGATTCTCGTAGACGATATTCTGCAATGGCCAGCCTCCAGAAGGCACACAATCATTGGACGCTATGAGATCATAATCACCATCCTGGTCCATATCCGTCCAGCAGGATATGAATCCACTCCCCCACCTGCGATTAAACTGATCAATAAGGAAGCTCGCATCCTCAAAGTACTGGCCCTCATGATTATGCAAAAGATAGTCGCTCGTATCTACATTGGGGTGACCTGGAGGATAGTACTTAGCTGGCACATGATGGGACACGTAGAGATCAAGATATCCATCATTATCAAAATCCAACCAAGTCACTGAAGTTCCTCGGCTTAGACCAGTGAGATGTGAATCACCTGTACCAAGCACCGAGGCGGTTACATCGCTGAATGTAAAGCCACCATTATTCTGATAGAATACGTCTTCCTGAGCTGTCGCCAGATAGATATCTGGATAGCCATCATTATTGTAATCACCTACAGAGATTCCTGCACCATCGCAAGTGGTATTAGCAGCAGGATTGATGACACAGGCAAGATTGACCGTCGCTGTGACATCCGTGAAGCTCAGAGTGCCTGTCTCCACAGTTTGATTTTCGTAAAACTTATTCTCAGCCCCTCTATTGCTCACATAGAGGTCTAGATCTCCATCTTGATCATAATCTATCCAAGCAGCTCCAGTACCCCACTGGTCATCGATGATGTCTCCAAGCTGATGATCCACATTGATGCCAAGCGGAACTGCACGATCCGTAAAATTCTGTGCTGATACATGAGTCGCGAGGCAACTGATGATCATCAATATGAATACTGTAGAGTAAGGGCGTTTCACGTTTCGCATACACATTAGTCAGTTCAAATATAGATTCTATGACGATGATGCAAGGCTATTTCTCGCTAAGACTCCATAGAGCAGCAGAGAGCTGTGCAAATGCCGGGTGTACACTCTACGACCCTTTGCAGTGAGTGTGACATCCTTTCTGCCACGTGACCGTTATCTTTACCGACCCACTATTTATCGAGAAAATTATCAATTCGCACCTATGCAATTACGATTAGCATCTATCGCAATGATCCTCTGTCTAAGTACGGGACTCTTTGCTCAGTCAGACATTTGGACGAAAGTCCCCGAACCTGCAGCTAACTCCATCGACGACAACAGTCGATTGAAACCTGCCAAGTACCTCACACTCAGCCTAGAGGGTAAGGAACTGCTCAAGCTGCTCCATGATGCTCCTCATGAGCGCGAGATGAGTAGCAATCGGAGCACCGCAGTCATCTCAATACCTATGCCTGACGGGACTATGCAAGAATTTAGCTATGTGGCTTATGATGCCATAGAGCCTAGCGCTCTGCGCAGGATGCCGCGCTTGCAAGCCTACAAAGGTGTGAGCACGACTACGGGGGATGAAATCAGATTTGACTATGGCTACATGGGCTTTAACGCCTACATCATGTCCGCTGACGGTGATGTGTATGTCGAGAGATATTATGATCAGAATGACGACTACTACGTCAGCTACTACGGAAGTGAGCTATGGGGCGATCAGGACCCAGCCGATGCTCTGAAATGCGAGCTCGATGATGCAACAGCTGCAGCTTATATGGAAGAACACGATCATGACCACCATCATCAGCAATTGCTGCCGAGCTACCCCCTACGTATCTACCGTCTGGGTGTCTCTACCACGGGGGAATGGTCAGTCTTTAAAGGTGGTGGTACGCTAGAAGGTACTATCAGCGCCATCATGACGGTAGTCAATCAGCTCAATGGCGTGATGGAACGTGATATGACCCTCCGCCTGGTGCTTGTAGATGGCTTGGATGATGCGATATTCCTCGATGGTAATGATGACCCGTATGCCAATGGCGACCCAGGGGATCTACTATCTAAAGGAACAGCGACGCTCAATCAAGCGGTCGGCCCTACAGCGTATGATATCGGCCATGTGTTTGGCACCAATGCTGGTGGTCTAGCGAGTCTAGGAAGTGTCTGCGGTAATAATCGTGGAGCAGCTAGCTCAAGTACATTTGGCGCTTATCGTGGTGTGGGCTTCTTCCACATCGTAGCGCACGAGATGGGCCATCAGCTCACAGCTACGCATACATTCAACTGGTGTGAAGGCGAAAACGAGACAGGGTCTACCGCTTATGAGCCTGGCAGTGGATCGACCATCATGAGCTATGCGGGTGCTAGCAACTGTGAAAATCGCTACATACAGGATATGTCTGATGCGTATTTTCATACAAATTCTATACAGCGTGCCATTGTATTTATGCGAGAAGGAAATGGCAATAATTGCGGCACGAATCAGTCCCACGATAACACGGCTCCGGTAGCTATTGCCAACTATGCTGATGGATTTCACATACCTATCAGCACGCCATTTAAGCTCACAGCTGATCACTCTGACGAGGAAGACGATCCTGTGACATATACATGGGAGCAGTATGATCTGGGACCTCTATCGCAGCTGGGTGCACCGATCGGAAATGCTCCTCTCTTCCGATCACTACCACCTACTGATGATCCCACGAGATACTTTCCCGCTCTCAATACAGTCCTCACTGGGGTGCGTGATGTCAACGAGACGCTGCCTACATCTACTCGTGATATCACGATGAGATTGACCGTGCGAGATAATAATGCTGATGTACCTCTGGTGGACTTCACAGAAGTAGCTTTCAATGCCACTGCATCTGCAGGGCCATTTGAAGTGACTGCCCCTCGAGCATCAGAAGACTTGACGGCAGGAGGTTTCTATCTGGTAGAATGGGACGTAGCTAATACGGATAACTCTATCGTAAACTGCCAGACAGTAAATATCCTATGGGCATCAGATGCTCGCAACTTTAGCGAAACCCTCAAAACGGATGTGCTCAACACTGGTGCTGCATATGTCAAGATACCAGAAGGTGCTAATACAAGCGCCCGCATCATGGTAGAAGCTGCTGATAATATCTTTTATAATGTAACCGATGCGGTATCAGCGGTAGAACCCAGTGTTGCAAGCTTTGACATTGCCCCCTTATCGATACGGGAAAATGTGTGCTTGCCTGGTGATGCAAGTTTCAATTTTGAGACTACTGGATTGCTAGGATTTAGCTCTGAGGTGACTCTAGAGGTAGTAGATGGGCTGCCCAGCGGCGTGACGGCTACATGGCTGACCAATCCTGTTCCCGTAGGTGAACTTGCTCAGCTCAGCCTCGACTTTAGAGATTACACGCTAGAGGGTGATCTAGAACTTACCGTCAGAGCTACGGCCGATGGAAGCGATACCATCATGAGATCAGTCACTGTGAATACAGTCAATACTGACTTTAGCGATATAGCGCTCCAGGGGCCAACCGATGGCACTGCAGGTCAGTCGATCCTTCCTACTTTCAGCTGGGATCCCTCTCCCTTTGCAGAGAGCTACACGGTGGAGATAGCCACTTCTCCGAGATTCCGTCCAGAGGATATAGTAAGGACGGAAAGTGGAATCACTGAAGCGTCATACGTACCTAGAGATAATCTAGAAGAAAATACACTCTATTACTGGAGAGTCCTAGGTGAAAATAGATGTCTCACAGGTGGACCTACAGCAGCCTACTCATTTCACACGGTATCTCTGAGCTGCGCGGACTTCAAGAGCAATGATGGGCCTATCAATATATCGGCAAGTGGTCGTCCGTCTATTGAGTCACGCATCGCAGTATCGACTAATAGCCCAGTGAATGATATCAACATCGCCAATATCAATATGCTGCACGAATTTATCAGTGATATCAAGGTGACCGCCATTTCACCTGCAGGTACAGAAGTGGTGCTGTTTGATCAGATATGTGGAAATCGCAGCAATATGGATCTGGGATATGATGATGAGTCGGGAGAAGCATTTGCCTGTGATATGACTACGGGTAGGCTTTATCCACCACTAGAACCACTAGCGACTTTCTTAGGAGAGGATGCCATGGGTCTGTGGACGCTGAGAGTAGAGGACAACAACTCTGGATCTGGTGGAAGACTCAATGAATGGAGCCTCGAACTGTGCGCTAGCATAAGCCTACAAGGACCAAGTCTTCTGCTCAATGACACCCTATTTCTACAAGCACGCGGCGAGGAAGATATCCTCTCAGACATACTCTCTGCAGAAGATGCCAACAATGGCGCTGACGAACTCATTTATACCATCGTCAATGATGTCCAGTATGGTCGTATCAAGCGATCAGGAGTGGATCTTGGTACGGGTGACACATTTACCCAAGCGGATGTAGACAATGGCAATGTCAAGTATCTATCTCTTGAGGGCGGACGTGAATTTGATTCTTTTGACTTCGTCATCACTGATGGTGAAGGCGGCTATATCGGTGGTGAGCAATTTAATATCGCTATGGACAATCTGATTTCTACAAGAGATCTGGATTCGGCAGATGACCTCGTACGCGTATCACCCAATCCCAGCACTGGCCTGATACTTCTACAGACAGAAATTGATAATCAGCAAGGACTTGAGGTCAGTATCACAGATATCACAGGTCTGGAAATCGCTCAGTATACGGATGTGCGCGATACGCAGCGTATCGATCTATCGGATGCGCCATCAGGCGTCTACCTAGTCATAGCCCGTACGGCGAGCGCTATCCAAATCGAAAAAGTAGTAATCCAGCACTAGTCTGGTATCTAAATATCCTATACAAGCCACTTCAGTACATGTACTGGAGTGGCTTTTTTTATGCTTCATGAAGGCGCATACAAGCGGTATCGCTGGTAGTAAATCGCCTGTGCCGCCGCACGAGCTATAAGGAACAGGGTAAAGGCTGCCCAGAGGGCATGAGCAGGCATCAGCCCTCGCAGTACCGCATAGCTAGAGACGAATATCGCTCCTGCGAGCAGCATACATATTCTCATCGCTTTACTCGCGACCAATCCTATGAAGATGCCATCCCATATATAACTGGCAAATCCTGCGAGAGGTAAGATAACTACCCACAGATAATATCTCTGCATCTCCGCAGTCAATGACCGATCATCCGTGAATAGCCAGAAAAGCTCTTCATAAAATAGCGAATAAACTACAGCAATCGCGCTGGCCCCTACCAGCGACCATATCATAGTCCACTTCACCGCTCGCTTCACTCCCGACTCGCTCTCAGCACCAAAGTACTTTCCCACCAGACTCTCTGCTGCATACGCGAGACCATCGATGATGTAACTCATCCAATTAAGAAATTGGAAAAGCACCATGTGCACAGCAAGTAATTCCACACCTAGTCGCGATGATTCTCTGTACATGAATCCAAACACAAGTGTGAGCACCAGAGTGCGTATGATGATATCACTGTTAACCCTAAAAAACTCTCGATATGCATCAAGCCCTCTTAAGATATCAACGACTTTCTCACCTGCGACGTCGCGGTATTTCCCTAGCCAAATGAGGATGGCAATCGTAGCACCCAGATACTGTGCTATCACTGTCCCCCAAGCCACACCAGCCATATCATAGTCATATCGGACTACAAGCACATAGCTCAGAAGGATATTGCTCAGATTGATCAAGACTGTGACCAGAAGTGGAATCTTAGCATTCTGCATTCCGAGATACCATCCTAGAAGTACCATGAGGACTAGAGAAGCAGGCGCTGCTAGCATTCTGATCTGCACATAGCCACGCACCAGATCTCGCTGCGCAGCCTCTACGCTGAATACCTCAAGACCTCCACTAGCCAAAGGAATCCTCAGCGCTATCAGTAGCAATCCTGCAGCAGCTGCCACCAGTAGAGCTCGGACTAGTATGCGATACTGCTCTCGCCTATCAGATCTACCGTAAGCCTGAGCAGTGAGACCCGTGGTGCTCATACGCAGAAATCCCATGTTCCAATAGAGGAAGCTAAATATCATGCTGCCCAGACCTACAGCTCCTAGATGTGCCGTGGATATATGGCCCATGAGAATCGTATCCACTGAGCCTATGAGCGGGACAGAGATATTACTGACAATATTGGGAATCGTCAGCTGAAATATCTCCTTATGTATGCTTCGTTTGATCACTATCTCGAGCTATACGCATGATATGAATCATACATATGATCTTTGCACAAAGATGATCAATCCTATACATCCCACTCTGTCATGAAACTTCGCATAGGTATACTCATGGGAGGTCCCTCGCGCGAGCGCGAGATTTCCTTTGCGGGCGGGCGTACTGTCTATGATAATCTTGACAAGACACTCTACGACCCTGTTCCGCTTTTTGTAGATGCGCACAAGCAGCTGATCATCATGGAGTGGCCCTATATCTACAAAGGGAGTATCCGAGATTTTTATCCTCCAGTAAGTTATCAGCCTCAGCATGACGTAGACTTTCAGATCTATGAAGAGTCCCTGCCACATGACACGGACTTCCACGCCATGCGAGCGACGATCGGCACGCCTATCACCTGGAGCGACCTTGCAGATCACATTGACTTTGCTTTCCTGTGCCTGCATGGAAGCTGGGGTGAAGACGGCCAGCTGCAGGGACTTCTAGAGAGTCTTGACATACCGTATAGTGGAGCCGGTATCAGATCATCAGCCATAGGTATAGATAAGAAGTACCAGAAGCAGCTCATGCAAGCAGCTGGGTATGACTGTCCCAGGGTGATGATGCTTGATAGATCCGAGTTGGATCATACAGACTGGCCGAGCTATCGGGATAGATTAGCAGATGAAGTAGGATTTCCACTCGTAGTGCGGCCTGCGTCTCAGGGCTCGTCTCTAGGGGTTTCCATCCTAGATCCCAGCAGCTCATCCAGTGATTTGCAGCATGCCTGCGAGCATGCATTCTTCAGACAGCGTCTCTCACAGATAGACTGGAATGACATGACGGATGAGGAGCAGATCAGCTACGTGCAGACTATAGCCGATATCCGCGAGGGTATAGGCATGCCCGTCTGGATACACGGCCAGCGCATAGATCATCCAGCAGACTTGCTACAGTATCTCAGATCGAGTGACAAGACAGAAATCGTCATCACCAGCAGTAATGACGAGCATACTGTGCTACTCGAGGAATTTATAGAAGGTCGTGAATTTTCTTGCATTGTCCTCGACACAACAGATGGAGATCCTATAAGTCTCCCACCTACAGAAATCGTGAAATCCGAGGCACTCTATGATTACAAGTCCAAGTATCTACCTGGTCTAGCCAGGAAGCGCACTCCGATAGACATGAGTGTCTCAGAGATAGAAAAGATACAAGCGGCGTGCAAAGAGCTCTACGCATTTTTTGGATTTGAGGTGTATGCGAGAATCGACGGATTCATTCAGCAGGACGGCCAGATATACCTCAATGATCCCAACACGACCTCGGGCATGCTACCGAGTTCATTTTTCTTTCATCAAGCGGCCGAGATAGGGCTCAGTCCAAGCCAATTTATTTCCTATATCATCCAGATATCACTGCTCGCAAGGTCTAGTAATCGACCTGCGGATATGCGATTGCAAGGCATGATAGAGATGATGCAGGAGGCGCTTTCGCGCAAAAGCCAACAATATGATCATCGCATCAAAGTAGGAGTCATATTTGGAGGATACAGCACAGAAAGACATATCTCGGTAGAGTCTGGACGCAATATCTATGAAAAGCTCAATAGCAGCGATCAATATCACGCCATACCCATCTTTCTCACAGGAGACGAATCACAATACACACTCCATCAACTCCCCATCAATCTGCTTCTCAAGGACAATGCAGATGACATAGCTGCCAGCGTACATCGTAGCCAGCATCATCCCATTGCAGCTAAGCTGAGGCAAAGGTCGGCTCACCTCCTCGCAGATTATATCGACCGAGATGCCGTAGAGCATCCAGTACAAATCAGCCTGGATCAGCTCCAGAGTAAAATCGACTTCGCCTTCATAGCTCTACACGGACGACCTGGAGAAGATGGCAAGATCCAGCGAGATCTGGAGGACCATCACATAGCGTACAATGGATCAGACGCTGAGTCATCAGCTACGACAATCAATAAATATCAGACGCTCCAGCATCTCCGCGCCGCTGGATTTCCCGTAACACAGCAGCTGCTCTATCAGCGCAGCGATTATCTCCGTGACCCGAGCGCTGCTCAACGAGAAATCGAGAAGAGCATAGGCTACCCCATGATCCTCAAGCCAGTTGATGATGGCTGCAGTAGCGCTGTCTTGAAGATCACCAACAGCGAGGAGCTAGCTGCCTATCTGGCCATCATGTTTGGTGATGTGGCCACAAGTCATCCAGATCACTCAGCACATAGAGAGAGCTTGTCAATTGATCCGAAGGAGGAATTTCCTCAGAAAGATCAAGTACTCATAGAATCTCTTATCACTGCCTCGGGAGCGGACCAGTTCATGGAAGTGACGGTAGGCGTACTCACTCAGCCAGACGGTGATATGATCTCCTTGACACCGTCAGAAGCCCTATCTAGTGGAGCTATCCTCAGTCTAGAAGAAAAGTTTCTCGCTGGAGAGGGACAAAATCTCACTCCAGCGCGTTTCGGTACAGAAAGTATCTCCTACGAGCGCATTTGCACGAAAGTGCAGTCAGACATCCTGCACGCAGCTAAGACGATGAAGGTAGAAGGATATGCTCGGATAGATGCTTTTGTGCGGGTGTACAACCAATCAGAAAAGATAGAAACTATCATCATAGAAATCAATAGCCTACCAGGCATGACCCCAGCTACCTGCATCTTCCACCAAGCAGCGCTAGAGGATCTGTCCCCGCTAGGATTTATCGACAGAATCATCCAGCATGGAATGCTCAGATCGAGCTCCGTCAGCACTACATCATGAAGTATCTGCTCAAGCATCTCATCCTCATCGCTATCACTACCTTGGTACTGCTTGTACTAGTATTCATGTGGTTGCGAGCTTACACGCATCACGGTGAGAAACTCACACTACCGGACTATATAGATAAACCGCTCTCACAGTCGAGACAGGATGCCCATGAGCGTGATTTTGAAATTGTAGTGACCGATAGTGTATTTATCGTAGGCAAGGCTGGTGGTATCATCCAAGATCAAAATCCCAAGCCAGGATCACAAGTGAAGCGCAATCGCAAGATCTACGCCGTAGTCTCTAAGAACAATGCCGATCTACTCAAGGTAGCTGATCTACCAAGACTCTATGGAGAAAAATACTCTATCAAAGAGCGCGAACTCCTCAAAGCTTACGAGATCAAATCAGAAACCGTCGACTACGTCTACGACTCAGGCCTTCCAGATATGATCATGGAAGTAAGATACAAAGGCAAGACCATTGTAGATAATCAAGGCCGCAAAGATGACTTTGAGATACCTAAGGGCGGCACGCTCCAGTTTGTCCTCAGCAAAAAAAGCGGTGGCTACTTCCCTATTCCCAATCTGGTCTGCCTTAGCTATGAAGAAGCCAAGTTTCTGCTGGACAATAATCTTCTTACACTCGGCGAGCGCAGCACAGACGGTAGTGTGACAGACCTTGCGCAGTCCTACGTCAGCTCCCAGACTCCGAGCTATATCGAGGGTGGAGACATCAAGCAGGGCGACACTATACATGTGGTACTCACTGGAGTGATACCACCTCAGTGCCAATAAACATCTTATACAAATGACAGATATAGAAATTCCAGAACTCAAAGCAAAGCTCGACGGTGAGCGTGACTTTCTCTTCATCGACGTGCGCGAACAGCATGAGTATGACGAGTTTAATCTAGGCGCAGATCTGATTCCTCTCGGTAGCCTTCCAGATCACATGGAAGAGCTGATGACACAGCAAGATGAGGAGATCATCATCCATTGCCGCAGTGGAGCGAGAAGCGGCCAAGCTAAGGATTTTCTGGTCCAGTGCGGATTTAAAAATGTGAGAAATGTCATAGGAGGAGTCATGCGATGGCAAGAGCTCTACACTTAGATCAGAGGCCTAGATCCATGTGATCTGAGAAAGGGCCAAAGTGTTATTTTTACACGAAGCTCACTCAGATGAAGAACTACTCCGATCGATCTACTTACATATTTGACATGGATGGAGTCCTGGTGGACTCTGCCACCTATCACTACCAGTCCTGGTGTGGCATCGCCGAGCGTCTGGGGGTAGACTTCACACCAGAGCACAATGAGAATCTCAAAGGCATATCGCGTGCCGAGTCGCTGGACTATATTCTGAGCCTGAAGCCAAGCCTTGAGCTCACAACTCACGAAAAGACCGCGCTCCTCGTAGAAAAAAATGAAATCTACCTCGAATCCATCAAGACCATGGATCAGCACTCTTTGCTTCCTGGCATTGCCGAGGTGCTCACCATCCTCAAAGATGAGGGTAAGCGACTTGCCATAGGATCCTCTAGCAAAAATGCTCGCTACATCGCAAGGCTTACATCACTGGATAGATGGATGGAAGTCATCAGCGATGGTACAGACATCCAGCGTAGCAAGCCAGATCCCCAAGTATTTCTGATAGCAGCAGAGCGACTGGGAGTACAGCCTACCGACTGTGTAGTCATAGAAGATAGCGCTAGCGGAGTATCTGCGGCTAATAGTGTCCATATGCTCTCAGTAGGTATAGGATCGGCGGAGCATCTGAGTCATGCAGACCATCTGGTAGCTGATACCCAGGGTCTAGCACAGTTTATCAAGCAATTATATTCATGAAGCAATATCTCAAGATAGATCCATGGAAGCTCATAGAAGACGAGTTTCACCCAGAGTACAATCGCATCAGCGAGGCGACATTCAGTCTAGGTAATGGGAGATTTGGGCAGAGAGGATATCTCGAAGAAGAGTATACAGGCGACTCCCTCATAGGCAACTATGTCGCAGGAATCTACTATCCCGACAAGACCAAGGTCGGCTGGTGGAAAAATGGCTACCCAGAGTACTTTGCCAAGGTACTCAATGCTGCCAACTGGGCCAGCGTCAAGGTCCAGGTCAATCAGCAGATCATAGATCTACATCGCTGCGAGATTCTCAGCTTTACACGTGAGCTGGATATGAAGCGCGGTGTCCTATCACGCAAGTGCACTCTTAAGCTGGATGATGGCAGTACACTCACTATCTATAGTAAGCGCTGCATCAGTCAGACACACAAGGAAATCGCTCTACTCGATTATACGATTGAGTTTCATGATGACATGGCTGATCTACAGATCGAGTCCGTCCTTGACTTTGATGTGAGAAATGAGGATGCCAACTACGATGACCAGTTCTGGGAACCCCTCTTCAGTCACGGAGATGAGCGCATGGCCTGCATAGCCGCCCAGACGCTCAAGACAGGGTTTACCGTACGTGTATCATCAGATAACAGCCTTAGCTCTGATGGAGAGCTGATACCACCCGGCAGCATAGACGTGCGCGACAAAGTGGTCATTCACAACTATAGCCTCGATACAGTAAAGGCAGGTCAGCGATTTACCCTTCACAAGAAAGTGCGCGTACAGTCTCCTCTCTTCTATACGCAGTCAGAGCTGCTCTCAGAGGAGCTACGTATGCCTAGAATGATCGCGGATGCTACCATTCCTGAGCTCATGAGCGCCCATGCTGAGAGCTGGGACAAACTCTGGACGCAGCATGACGTGCAGCTAGATGGTGATCCGTCTCTACAGCAAGGGATCCGCTTCTGCATATTCCAGCTATTACAGACATACAACTGTGAGGACGGCCGGCTCAATATTGGCCCCAAAGGATTTACGGGTGAGAAATATGGTGGCACGACCTACTGGGATACAGAGGCCTATTGCTTACCATTTTACCTGCATACCAAGGAGCAGGATAAGGTCAAGAAGTTGATCTTCTACCGCTATCGACATCTGCCCCAGGCCATAGCCAATGCCGAGAAACTCGGCTTCTCTGATGGAGCGGCACTCTATCCCATGGTCACCATGAATGGCGAAGAGTGTCACAATGAATGGGAAATCACCTTTGAAGAAATTCATAGAAACAGCGCTATCGCCTACGCGATCTATAATTATATCCAGTACACAGATGATAAGCACTATCTCGCACAGGGAGGGCTCGAGGTGCTCATCGCCATCTCTCGATTTTGGTCTCAGAGATCTCACTGGTCTCGTGACAAGGAAGCCTATGTCATCCTAGGTGTCACAGGACCCAATGAATATGAGAACAACATCAACAACAACTGGTATACGAATCGCATGGCCGCTTGGTGCTTATCATACACTGATGAGTGCATCAACTACTTGAAAGATGCCGACCCTGAGAGCTGGAAGGATATCAGTGACAAGGTAAGATGGCAAGACGATGAGCAGGCACACTGGAGAGATGTAGAGAAGCAGATGTACTACCCCATCATGGAAGGAAGCAAGGTCTTCCTACAGCAAGATGGATTTCTCGACAAGGAAATCTTGCCCGCATCATCTATACCAGAGGACCAGATACCTCTATACCAGCACCAGAGCTGGGATCGTATACTGCGCTCATGCTATATCAAGCAAGCGGATGTACTACAGGGCTTGTACATGCTGCGTGATAAGTATGACGAAGAGACCATACGTGAAAACTATGACTTCTATGAGCCGCTGACGGTGCACGAGTCATCGCTGTCGCCATGTATCCACAGCATGCTAGCCGCGAGACTTGGAGATCTGGACCAGACGCTACTACACCTGCGCAGATCTTGTAGACTTGACCTAGATGACTACAATAACAACACCCGGGAAGGATGTCACATTACGAGCATGGCTGGGGTATGGATAGCACTAGTAGAAGGTATAGCGGGCTATGATCTGCGAGACGGAAGACCTGCACTCGCACCGCATATGCCTGAGATGTGGGACACACTCAGCTTCTCACTACACCACAGAGGCGTAGGATATCACGTGAAGCTCACTCCAGCAGAAATGATTATATCCCATGACAGCGACACATCCCATGACGTATATATCTATGACGAGATGATCACCGTCGCAAGCGGTACATCCCATAGCCACTCCATCACCACACTTACACAATCTGAGCCATCATGAAATACCTACCCTTACTCGCCCTACTCCTTCTCTGGTCCTGTGATCCAGAGACGCAAGATTCCTCTACACATAGTGATGCCACATCTGAGAGCGAACTCTCTCTCATGGATCCACCAGCTTGGGTGCATGATGCTGTGATCTATGAAGTCAATCTACGACAATACAGCGAAGCAGGCGATTTCCAATCATTTACCGATGATCTGGAGCGCATCCGTGATATGGGTGTGGACATCCTGTGGTTCATGCCCATATTCCCTATCAGCGAGAAAAAGCGCAAGGGCGAGCTCGGCAGCTACTATGCGGCCAGTGATTTCCGTGGTGCTAACCCTGAGTACGGCAGCATGGAAGATGTAGACGCTATGATCCAGAAGATCCATGACCTAGGCATGTATATTATCCTCGACTGGGTGCCCAATCATACAGGATGGGATCACGCCTGGATTACTGATCATCCAGAATACTACACAAAGAATGCTGAAGGCGAGATCACCGATCCACTACAGGATGATGGTACTCCCTGGGGATGGACAGATGTAGCCGATCTGGACTATGACAATGCTGAGATGCGCGCCGCTATGATCGACGATATGAAGTGGTGGCTCACGGAGAAGGATATTGACGGTTTTCGTATGGACGTAGCGCATGGCGTGCCTACTGACTTCTGGATAGACTGTAATCGAGCCCTCATGGAGACTAAGCGGTGCTTCCTACTCGCAGAGGCAGAAATACCCGAGCACAGAGATAGCGCAGGCTTCCATGCTAGCTATGCATGGACTTACATGCACCTGTCCAATGAAGTCGCCGCAGGTAAAAAGACAGCTCTCGACATCCCAGCTTATCATGCCGAGGATCAAGAGAAGATATCTAAAGGTTTTCACATGTACTTCACCAGCAATCACGACGAAAATAGCTGGAATGGCACAGTAGAAGAACGATATGGAGACGGTGCACAGACCTTTGCAGCGGTGACATTTCTCATGGATGGCATGCCGCTGATCTATAGTGGGATGGAAGCACCTATCACCAAGCGACTCGAGTTTTTTCAGCGGGATCCTATCGACTGGAACGACTATGCATGGCAAGGCTTCTACACGGATCTAGCCGAGCTCAAGCACAAGCATCCTGCCTTGCGTCATGGCGAGGAGGGCGGCGATATATCCTTTGATGGAACTACGGAGAAGGTGCTCATCATCCAGCGCAGTCTTGGCGATAGTAAAGTCTATGGCATCTTCAATCTGACAGATCAGGATCAGAGTTTCCCTGTAGCGGATCTTTCGATCAAAAGCCAGTCAAGTCTAAGCAACCAAGACCTCACGATCGCTGATGGCAACTATGCCTTGGCTCCATGGCAATATATCATCCTTGCACAGTAACTATTACTCTATGACCCACTCCAGCCCCATACGCTTCATCGTTTGTCTGCTTTTTCTCACGCTGACGCATTTGCACGTAAGTGCCCAGATCATCACCGTAGAGCCGAGATTCCCTACCCAGGATGATACCGTCACCATCACTTATGATGCTACTCAGGGCAGCGGTGGGCTCATAGGAGTCGATCAAGTCTATGCTCACACGGGTGTCATCGTAGATGCCCCTGGATCAGGTAATTGGCAATATGTACAGGGTAATTGGGGTACGGATGATCCACGAGTGAAGATGACTCGTATAGGTGACAATCAGCACCAGATCAAGTTCCACATCCCTACTTTCTATGATTTTCCAGAGGATACCGAGGTTTTTGAGCTTGCATTTGTATTTCGCAATGTGGACGGTAGTCGCGAGGGCAAGACTGCTGATTTTCAAGATATCTTCACCCCAGTATATGACGCATCACAGGGTTTTATCAGCACGTTTATCACTCCCTCTGAGTCTCAGATCATCAGTACGTCTGATGAATCCATCGCAGTTGAGATAGCGAGTAATCGGATCGCGGAGACCACACTCTACCTTGATGACAGCCTACTCGTCACGAGCACGGGTCGCTCACTAGAGTATCAGCTCAGCATCCAGGAAGCAGGTGACTATAGCCTTCACTTCCTGTCGCAAGCTACAAGTGGTGCTATAGTGCGTGATTCTATCAGCGTCGCTGTGATCAGTGCTCCTCTGGTAGAGGCGCTTCCACTAGGGAGTGAAGACGGTATCACGATACTCAATGATAGCACGATACGCTGTGTACTCTTTGCGCCTGATAAGGAATTTATCTACGTACTGGGAGAGTGGAATGACTTTATCCTCACGAGCGAGCAGTACATGCACATCACGCCTGATGGTCAGAGATGGTGGGTAGAGATAAAGGGACTGGACCCTGATGCTGACTACGGCATGCAGTACCTCGTAGACGGACAGATCAGGATCGCTGACCCCTACTCTCGCCTCGTTCTCGATCCGTCCAATGATCGATTTATCCCAGATTCTCACTGGCCAGATCTGCGAGACTATCCGCAGGGAGGACGCGGCATACTGAGTTGGGTGACTACAGCTCCTGATACATTTGCTTGGCAGAGCCCTCCGCCAGCGATTCCATCTCAGGAGCTCGTGATCTATGAGCTACTGCTGAGAGATTTCCTAGATGTGGAGAACTATGCTACACTGCTAGACTCATTGACGTATCTGGCCGATCTAGGGATCAATGCCATCCAGCTCATGCCCATCCAGGAGTATGAAGGCAATGACAGCTGGGGTTATAATCCTTCCTTTCACACCGCGCTAGATAAATACTATGGATCGCCAGAGACATTCAAGCAGCTCGTAGATAGCGCTCATGCACTCGATATAGCCATCATCCTCGACGTGGTATACAATCATGCATTCTCGCAGAGTCCACTGTGTCAACTATACTGGGACGCTCAGAATTTCAGGCCCACAGAGGATAATCCCTGGGTCAACGTAGAAGCCACGCATCCCTTCAATGTAGGCTATGACCTCAATCATGAGAGTGAGGCGACGCAGACTTTCGTCAAAAACGTGGTACAATACTGGATCGAAGAGTACCGCATAGACGGTTTCAGATTTGATCTCAGCAAGGGATTTACACAGCGAATCAATACTGATATAGGAGCCTGGTCCGCCTATGATGAGAGTCGTATCGCCATACTCAAGGACTATGCAGATCACATCTGGAGTATAGATCCCGATAATTACATCATACTTGAGCACTTTGGAGACAACAGAGAAGAGCAGGAACTTGCAGACTACGGTATGATGCTCTGGGGTAATGCTAACCATACCATGAACCAAGCTACCATGGGTTTCAACTTTAATGGTGAGTCAGACTTCAGCTATATCTATCATGAGGATGACTCGCGAGAGTGGAGTCTTCCTGGCATCGTAGGATACATAGAGAGCCATGACGAAGAGCGACTGTACTATCGTAATGTACAGTTTGGCAGTACGGCCGATGGTCACAATACACGTGATGAAGATATCGCCCTAGAGAGGCTTACGGCTGCACATGCGCTCATGCTCACGATCCCAGGTCCCAAGATGATCTGGCAGTTTGGCGAGCTCGGATTTCCGTATAGTATCAATCGATGTACAGACGGCACCATATCCAATGACTGCCGACTATCGCGCAAGCCGACCTACTGGGAAGCTTTACAAGACGAAAATCGAGCGAGCATGCAGCGCCAGATCAGTCGTATGCTCGAGCTCAGATCAAGCCATGCAGTCTATCATGAGGGTGACTTTGAGATGCAAGTATTCGGTGCTATCAAGACTATGCAGTTGCGCTCTGATACCCTAGAGATAGTGCTTGCAGCCAATATGGATACCAAGGACCTTGCAGTCTCGCCTCGCTTTTCAGGTCCTGGGACCTGGTATGATCTGATGACAGGTGATAGCATATTAGTGGCGTCGAGATTTGACGTGATTGATATGCGACCGGGCGAATACCGACTATGGAGCAATCAGCGGCTCACAGAGGGCGATATTACCACCAGTACCTACCATCCAACTTCTGCTAGGGCTTCCGAGATACGCATCTATCCAAATCCTACCACAGACATCATCTACGTAGATGCTTCCACCGACCTATCTGTCAGTTCATACGACATATACGATAGCAAAGGTCATCACATCAGCAGAGTGCAGCGAGTTGACTTGCCATTGCCTCTAGGTATTCCGACTGACGATCTGCCCGTGGGCATCTACTATCTCAGAGTGGAGACAGCGGACAGTATCTTGGTGCAGGCATTTCAGGTGATGCGATAGTACAGCGATCTGAGAGGCTAGAATCGACTAGTCTGAGCTACAGCTCAAACTTCAGTCCTCTGCGACGCAGCTTCTCATAGCGATCTTGTCTGAATCTGTAGAGGCGTCCAGGCCTGTGGCCTACGTCACTCTGGTATTCGTCGAGTTCTTCGAGGATCTCGAGACTTTTGATTTTTCGACGAAAGTTTCTCTTATCCACAGTGATGTCTAGAGCGACCTCATAGAGAGTCTGTAACTGAGGTAAAGAAAATTTCTGCGGCAGCAGATTGAAGCCGAGCGGAGACTCTCGCAGTCTACGTCTGAGACGGGCAAGACAGGTCTCTATAATCTCTTGATGATCAAAGGCAAGCTGATGCAGCTCATCTATATTAAACCATCGCACACGATTCTTGCTGGAGGATGAAAGTGGGATGGATGAGATCTGCACTAAGCTGTAGAATGCCGTACTGACTACCCTTCCTATAGGATGTCTGTCCACCCTACCAAATGTCTGCACCTGCTCGTAGTACACGTCTGTAAGTCCCGCCCGTTCTCTGAGTATTCGTAATGGTGCCTCGTCGAGGTTTTCGTCAGGATGCAGTAAGTCACCCAGCAAGCCCCACAGTCCATCATACGGAGCCATATTGCAGGCCAGTAAGAGCACTTGAAGGCTTTGTTTCTCAGAATATCCAAAGATTACACAATCCACAGATACGGCAAAGCGGTAGCTATCCTCTACTCCTGAGAGCTGGATATTGATATTCTCAGCCTGAGAATTTTCTGTCTTGGAAGTATAAGAGAGTGGCACTGCAAGGATAATCAGTGACAAATGTATACATCACATCACAGGCAGGCAAATAGCTGCGCACGGGATAGGCGACTACCACTTGTTCTTGTACATCATAGACTCCATTGGCTGAGGAGTCTTCTGATTGTATTTAGCACCTTTCTTGCTGTGATAGTAATTATTGATCTGACCATCTACCGTGAAATAGATGAGCTGACCTATAGGCATACCAGCATATACCCTTACAGGGTGCACGCAGCTGATCTCAAGAGTCCAATGATTACAAAATCCTACATCACCTTTACCAGCTGTGGCATGGATATCTATGCCTAGCCGTCCCACACTTGACTTGCCCTCAAGGAAAGGTACGGTCTGGTGTGTCTCTGTATACTCTACCGTGGCTCCGAGATAGAGTGTCCCAGGCATGAGAAGAAAGCCCTCTGGCCCTATCTGGATATGCTCTATCTCATTGTGCTTGCGCGCATCCAGCTCTTTGTCTTTGTAGACGGCGAGATTTTCGCTGAGGTGCACATCATAGCTATTAGTGCCTAGGCAGTCTATAGAGTAAGGCTCTATGAGGATCTCGCCCTTCTGTATAGCCTGTAAGATCTGTGTATCCGTGAGTATCATATGTGTGACGCGATATGGCGATAGGATGGAGTAAGTAGATATCTATCGACGCATGGCTGATGGACATGGAAGCGCAAAACTTGTACAACGCTTATCGATGCCTCAGCTATGATAGTATAGAGTGGAGTATAAAGATAGCTCGATAATCTAGATTGATCCCGCCAGAGTAGCATCTGGCATCCGAGGTGAGACCATATGATAGCTATGAAGCACCTTTGCAACATGGCGCTGCATCTACGTATCACAATAGACGAGATCTCACTAGGTCTGTGGAATCTCACAGAGACTGAGGAGAAGCTGCTCGAGCAACTAGAACTGATACCCAGCGAGCTGGACGATCTGAATAGGCTGCGAGGAAGACGGAGGCTCGAGTGGCTGGGTGCTAGATCCTGTCTACAGGCCATCGAGACAGATCCTGGACGTAGGATCATCCTCAAGGACGAGCATGGCAAGCCACATTATCAGTCCTATGACAAGCATATTTCTTTCTCACATAGCTATCCTCTGATCGCGGCGAGTCAAAGTGACGTACGCCATGGTATAGATGTCCAGAGACATGTAGACAAGATCACAAGGATCCGCGAGAAATATTGCAGCCCCGAAGAATTGCAATACAACGATGGCAGCGCAGAGTCTCTCCACATACTCTGGGGTATCAAGGAATCTATGTACAAAGCCTGGGGCCGTAGAGAAATCGACTTCATCAGACACTTGCAGGTGGAGCCCTTCCGTTATGTCCCACAAGGTGGCACAGCCATCGCTCACCTCAGAAAGAATGAGATCAACTGGCAATTTACGATCCGCTACTTCTCCCTGCCAGGCACCTATGCTGTGCTCGCTTATACTCGCGATGATGCTGCTCAGTCTGGTGAGTTGCGATAGACAGAGTCGAGCAGATGGAGATCATCGCATGGAGGGTCAGACTGCGTCTGTACCTTCAGACTTCCTTACGTTTTACACAAGATACCACTCCGATAGTCTCTATCAGATAGACCACACTATGTTTCCGCTACCTGCTAAGATAGACAGTACTGGAAGCGGCTTTTGGACTCTCGATGACTGGAGTATGCACAGACTAGAATACTTCAAGGAAGAGCACTATCACCACGAGCTCGAAGCTGTAAGCGATAGGATGGTCATAGAAGTACATCAGCACAAGCAGGCGCCCTTTGCAATCGTCCGGCACTGGATGAAGCGTGGTGAGGAGTGGCGTCTATTTCACTATGAGACCAAATCAGGCTCACTCAGCGGCCGCGACAGTACAGACCTATGAGAAGATTCTTACTCTACACCGTACTGATTCTAGGGCTTCTGGGTCTTGGTGGCGCTATATCTTACTTGATAACCAAGAATAATCAGACCCGCCACACGCAAAGCGACGCAGTAGTGATCCTGGAGAAGATGGAGAAGGTACAGAAGCTGATTACTATAGAAGCCAACTATAGTGAGACCTATGACGAAGAAAACATCCGCGAAGTGACGCTCTACTTGCCCTTTCCCAGCAAACTGCAATTTAGCAAGACCGCTCAGATCCAGATCACTGGAAAGGTTCTAGTGGGATTTGATATGTCGCAGATCTCTATGGATATCGACAGCGCAGCCAGGACTATCACGCTGAGTGATGTCCCAGAGCCTGAGATTCTAGCTATCGACCATGAGATCAAGTATCGGGATATAGATCACAGTTGGTTCAACAAATGGACGCCAGAAGACTACACCCAGCTAGCGACCAATGCCAAAAACGTGATACGAGACCGAGTCTACGAAGACCAATTACTCGACGCTGCTCGGGAAGAATCTGATCAGATGATAGAGGTGATGAATTTCATGGCCGAGGAAATGGGATGGAAGCTCTACGTACACAAACCAGATCGCAATCCGATCTTGGATTAGCTTCACGCCTCGTCTGGACGCTCTGAGATGCACATCTGCTGAGGGCGTGCTCTGTCGAGCAAATGCATAAAAAAAAGCTCCATTTCCTATCGAGAAACGGAGCTTCCTATATCCTCAGCGGAATCCATCTGCGGAGGCCACTGATGATTGTCTATGTCTAGGATCTACGATCTCTGCCGTTGCGATCTCCTCCACCTGATCTCTCTGGTCGCTCTAGCAGAACCTTGCGACTCAGTCTGAACTTACCAGACTTCTGATCGATGTCTACAATCTTTACGGTGACTTCATCACCTTCTTTGAAATACTCGCTTACATTTTCCACGCGCTTCCAATCAAACTCTGATACATGGAGCAGACCGCTACGACCTCCAAAGTCAACAAAGACTCCATAAGGCATCACGCTCGCCACCTTGGCATCTACTACATCACCTACTGACGGCATGTATGTGACCATCTTCACGTGATCGATTGCCTCCTTCATACCAGCGGCATCTTCACTCATGATCTGTACGATACCATTAGTCTCGTCCTCGTCAATGGCGATAGTCGTATTAGTTCTTGCTTGTAGTTCCTGGATATTCTTACCTCCAGGTCCTATGATCGCACCTATGAATGTCTTATCGATTCTAATCACTTCTATACGTGGCACATGCGGCTTGTAGTCCTCACGAGGTGTCTCAAGAGTCTTGGCCATTTCGCCCAAGATATGAAGTCGTCCTTTGCGCGCTTGCTCTAGCGCGTCTGTGAGAAGATCGTATGGCAGACCGTCGATCTTTATATCCATCTGGCAAGCGCAGATACCCTTGGCCGTGCCCGTGACCTTAAAGTCCATGTCTCCTACCGCATCTTCATCGCCAAGGATATCAGATAATACGGCTGATTGCTCTCCCTCTTTCACTAGACCCATGGCGATACCTGATACAGGCGCTTTGAGCGGAACACCGCCATCCATCATCGCTAGGGCGCCTGCACAGACAGTAGCCATGGATGATGATCCGTTAGATTCTAGGATGTCTGATACGAGGCGTACAGTATACGCGTAGTCATCAGGCATGACCTGCTTGAGAGATCGCTGAGCTAGATTGGCGTGGCCCACCTCACGGCGACCAGGACCTCTCATTGGCTTGATTTCACCTACTGATAAAGCAGGGAAATTATAGTGCAAGATAAATGGCTCATTGTATTGACCGAGTGCATTATCAATCATCTGTTCGTCTCTCTTACTACCGAGAGTGAGAGAAGTCAGTGCCTGCGTCTCTCCGCGAGTGAAGATCGCCGAGCCGTGCGTAGACTTGAGGTAGTCCACCTCGCACCATATGTTGCGTATCTCATCGGTAGCTCGACCATCTAGTCGCTTACCGTCTTGGAGGATCTGTGCGCGGATGATTTCTTTTTTCTTCTTTTCAAAGTACTTCTTCAGGAAGTCTTTATTCTCAGTCATCCACTCTTCTCCTTTGCTCTCTGTGAGTTTCTCTATGAGGTCAGTGTAGAGTTGCGTGAAAGCTTCTTTGCGGTCGTGCTTGGCCATAGCGCCTCGGCAGACCTTCCATATATCATCTGTACAATGCTCTGCAACGATGCCCATGACTTCATCACTAGAAGGTGCCTCTTCTAGGACGCGCTTCACAGTGGCTTTCTCACCTACCTTCTGCGCTAGGTCAAGCTGAGCGCTACACTGCGTCTTGATAGCCTCATGAGCTACTTTGATCGCGTCTATGAGCTCCTGCTCAGAGCACTCGTCTGCTTCGCCCTCCACCATCATGACATTGTCCAGCGTAGCGGCTACGATGATATCGAGGGTTGCTGACTCCAGTTCTGTGCGATGCGGGTTGACCTTGTACTGGCCGTCAATCTTAGCCACACGGACTTCTGAGAGTGGTCCGGCCCATGGGATGTCGCTTACGCTTAGAGCTGCTGACACTGCTAGAGCTGCATAGGCATCTGGAAGGATCTCAGGATCACCACTGATCAGATTGACGATCACCTGCGTGTCATTCATATATCCATCGGGGAAGAGAGGGCGGATAGCACGGTCGACTAGTCTACTGATGAGGATCTCATAGTTGGATAGTCTGGTCTCTCTTCTGAAGAAATTACCTGGGATACGGCCTGCAGCAGCAAACTTTTCTTGGTAATCTACAGAGAGTGGAAAGAAAGGCTGGCCTTCGCGTGCCTCATGTGCGCTCACCACTGAGGCAAATAGCATCATGTTGCCCACAGTCACTACCACAGAGCCATGGGCCTGCGTGGCGAGTTTTCCAGTTTCTATGATGACCTCTTGGCCGTCAGGAAGCTGAAAGGATTGCGTGTGTGCTTGTCTGTTCATAAGTAAGAGTACTTGTACCCACACTTATGATCTCGCTCCGTGCGGGTGATGTGTTGTAATAGAAAGAAGGGGTCACCGCCAGGCGGTAACTGTCAGATGAGTCAGACTTATAGAGATCTGGAGGACATCAGATTATCTTCTGATGCCTAGCTTCTCTATGAGTTCTCTATACTTGACGATGTCTTTACTACTGAGATAAGCCAGTAGGCGCCTTCTCTTACCCACGAGCGTGAGCAGCTGCCGGCGGCAGGAGTGATCTTTTGGGTGCTCCCTGAGATGATCAGAGAGGGCCTTGATCCTAAATGTAAAGAGTGCTACCTGACCCTCTGTGGATCCAGTGTTGCTCTTGTCTCCTCCATAAGTCTGGAAGATTTCGTCTTTCTTGTCAGCTGTCAGATAACTAGCCATGTGCGTGTTTTACCTTCTTATTTTCGGGTGCAAAGATACATCTATATATCTTCTCTTGCATCACCGTATTGACTTCCTACTTATTTGCCCTAGCTGGACTCCTTAGCTTTGGCCTCATCCCATAGCCCATCCATCTCTGGTAGGGTCATATCCGTCAGTGATCTGGGCGCTTGTGCTTCGATATATTCGAAGCGTCTCTTAAACTTGCGATTGGATTTTTCTAGGGCGGTCTCAGGGTCTACTCCGAGGTAGCGAGCATAGTTGATCAGTGAAAATAGCACGTCTCCTAGCTCTTCTTCTACCTCGTCTGCGCTACCCTTTGCGACACTTTCTTCTAGCTCTGTCATCTCCTCTTGCAGCTTGTCCCAGACACCTGCTCTATCGTCCCACTGGAATCCTACTTGCGCGGTCTTGTCTTGCATCCGATAGGCCTTTACCATGGCTGGCAAGGACTTGGGTACGCCGCTGAGCACAGATTTCTTTCCTTCACTGAGTTTGATTTGCTCCCAATTTTTCTTGACTTCCTCCTCGCTTTTGACCGAAAGGTCCCCGTATATATGAGGATGACGAGCTATCAGCTTCTCTGAGATACTATGAAGAGCCTCCGTCATAGTAAAAGCCCCCTGCTCGGACCCGATCTTGGCGTAGAAGCATAGGTGCAGCATGAGATCACCCAGCTCCTCCTTGACTCCTTGCATGTCGCCGTCCATGATGGCATCTGCAAGCTCATAGGTCTCCTCGATCGTGAGATTGCGCAGGGTGAGCATGGTCTGCTTCTTGTCCCAGGGACATTTTTCACGGAGCTCGTCCATAATTTGTAACAGTTTCCCAAAGGCTTGCATACTAGTACTGTGATCACTCATATCAACTTATCTTTTACTCACCGTGCAAAGGTCAACTCAAGTCGCCTTTGCCACAGAAAAAATACCATCCATATGAAAAAGCTCTTTTTACTATTCTTCTCGCTCTGTACGCTGGCGCTGTCGGCGCAGACGGATTGCGATCATTGTCTAGACGAACCGATAGATCCTGTGTGCGCTCAAGACAGCTCTGGCACAGTCATCACTGTACCCAATGCTTGCATCGCAGAATGCATCGGCTTCGAAGTTGTCGACTGTGACGAAGTAGATATCGACCTACCAGAGGACTGTGACTGCGAACTCGACCCTGCAGATGAGGTAGTGTGCGTAGAGGATCCTTCCACAGGCGATCAACTGTTCTTCCCTAATCTCTGCGTTGCAGAATGCTTTGGATATACTGAGAATGATGTAGCAGAATGCGAAGAAGGTGGCAGCGGCGAAACCACGGAGATAGAGGATTGCATCATAGAATGCATAGGTAATGGCGAAGGACCAGAACTTGTCTGTGCCATAGACTCTACAGGAGAAGAGTTTGTGGTCCCAGTATGTGTGGCAGAATGTCTCGGTCTCGTGGTGATAGAGTGTGGAGACAATCCTGGTGGAAGCGACTGTGATTGCCCATATGACCCAGCTGATGAGCCTGTCTGCGTAGTGGATCCAGAGTATGGAGATATGATTTCCTTCTCTAATCTGTGCTTTGCAGAGTGCGCTGGTTTCACGGCTGAAGACATTGTCGAGTGCGACTTTGACTGGGGTGTGGACTCTACATTGATCGAATGTATCCTCGAGTGTGAAGCTAGTACAGAGACTGATAGTATCGTCTGTGTAGTCGATTCCTTTGGCCTACAAATTCCTATGAGCCTATGTGTAGCTGAGTGTCTGGGATATGAGGTAGTCTCATGCGATCTAGGTGACAATCCATGGGGAAGCGAGTGCGACTGCGACATAGATCCAGACGAAGAATGGATCTGCATACTTACAGATGCTGAGACAGGTATCATCTGTACATTCCCTAATCTCTGCTTTGCTGAGTGTGAAGGATATACTGCTGATGACGTAGTCGACTGCACTGAATTCCCGTCAGACGATGAGCCATGGATAGATATAGATACGATGATGTTTATGTGTCTCGTGGAGTGTGTTGATAGCACCGACTGGGATGCAGAAGACGTAGTATGCGTGCAGATCACTGAGGACGAGATCCTGGCTGTACCCAATGCCTGCATCGCCGAATGCCTTGGCCTCACTATAGTAGACTGTGAAGAAGGTATCCGCGAGGACGTCCCTGTGATGCAGATCCTGGATGGCGAAAGCCTCGAGCAGCATAGCGCTCTTACTAGCTATCCCAATCCTGCTACTGACCGTGTAGTCATCGTGCTGGATACTGACTACGACTCAGAGGCGCGTGTGCAAGTGCGATCCCTATCAGGTCATATCAGTCAGACTTTTGATACAGACCTCTCTAGCGGAAAGAATACACTGAGCTTTGATCTCACTGGATTGACTTCTGGACACTACAGCGTACTGATCATCACTGATCAGGAAGTTATAGAACACAGAATCGTGAAGCAATAGATAGAATCAGGGGTTTAGAAAGCGAAGAGGGGGACGGCCAGTGGCTGTTCCCCTTTTCATTTATTACAGGATATGTAAATCGCAATGTTCTCATAAGGGAAGAACAATTGAGCGAGTGCGACTGTATCTTTACTAGATGGAATTTTTAGTCGTTTTTGGAATCATAGGAGGGATCGTGATACTCAGCTTTGTCATGATCAATATCCGGCACATAGTGACTGGACAGGAGTTCAGAGGCTCGTGCGCGTCTAATAATCCTATGATCAAAAATAATATGGGTGACTGTACCGTCTGCGGTAAGACTGCAGACGAAGCATGCAAGATGCCTGAGCTCAAGGATGCCGCGGCCTAGAGGTTGTATATTTCCTCGTAGGTGTATCAAGGCCTCATACATCTGGGCGCTTGCGTACGCAGAATCTTCCAAGTCAACGAGACTAGCGGAGTGCATGTGCTAGCTCGGATACGAAACCGCGCAATGTAATCATGCTCACTGTTGATTCCATGACACTCGAGTCCGCTGACCTGATACAAGCTCCTATACACCTACCATGATTAGCTTTAGATCGAGTGGAGCAGATCATCATCGCTCAGCAACAATCAGGCCTTTAACAATAAATGCTCGACCACTGCAATGTACTGGGACCTGGCACTTACGTGCAAATGTCTCCGCTTTGCTAGCTATAACTGGCCTCTTATAGACTCTACGGCCATATCTACCATCGAGTCAATCAGTCCTACTGGATGGAGTCCACGCAGTGCTTCACTTAAGCACCTTCGCCTTGCCCTTTTCTCTTATCTCTTTCATCTGCTCACCGATCATGTGCGAGGTGCTGAAGGCACCTACCATCTGATTGAGCATTTCGCTGCCAGCGGATGGAGCATTGGGCATGAGGACAAGATTACTTGCACTGTTCTCTCCGAGTGACTGAAGCGTGTCATAGTGCTGGGTGACAACGATGAGGGCTGAGGCCTCTGTGCTATTGATGCCCACTTTATTGAGTACTTCTACGCTATCTTCAAGGCCTCTGGCGATCTCGCGGCGCTGATCGGCGATACCTTGCCCTTGGAGGCGCTTGCTTTCGGCCTCGGCTTTGGCCTTGGCTACGATGCGTATACGCTCCGCTTCTGCTTCGTACTCTGCAGCCACTTTTTCTCTTTCTGCGGCATTGATACGATTCATCGCCTTCTTCACTTCTACGTCTGGATCTATATCTGTGACCAGAGCTTTGATGATGCCATAGCCATAGGTATTCATCGCTCCTTCTAGCTCTCTACGGATGGCGATGGCGATATCATCCTTTCGCTCAAATACCTCATCGAGCTTCATCTTAGGCACCTCCGCCCGGATTACGTCAAATACAAATGCGGTGATCTGTCCATGAGGATTATCCAGCTTGTAGAAAGCATCGTAGATCTTTTCAGATAGCACCTTGTACTGTACGGATACCTTGAGCTTGACGAATACATCATCCTTGGTCTTAGTCTCTACCATCACATCAAGTTGCTGGATCTTAAGCGATACTTTGCCAGCGATTTTGTCTACCCCTGGAATCTTGAATTGTAAGCCAGAAGTCTTCACACTGTGAAACTTACCGAATCGCTCCACGAGATAGGCGCGCTGCTGCTTCACAGTAAAAATGCCCGATAGTAGAAGTATCAACAAGAGAAACCCCAGAATCGCAAAAGGAACAATAGTAGCTGGTATCATGATGAAAGATTTACAAGTAAGATAAAGAACTATATCGTAAGATCATCGCATATCTCGACGATCTACATCTATTTATCTAGCAAATGGCCAAATACCTCCCGCTTAGTGTCAAGATAAGCTTTATTTTCATCACGACTAGGGATGATAAGTGGCATACGCTTCACCACAGTCAGATCAGAAGAGTCATCGATTGCCTTGAGCTTTTCAGGATTGTTGGTCAGCAGGATGATGTCTTTTACATTCAGATCGCGCAGTATGGCTAGAGCATCCTCATAGGTCCTTTGATCGGCTTCAAAGCCGAGGTGCACATTGGCATCCACAGTGTTATATCCGTCATCCTGTAGCTGATACGCCTTCATCTTATTGATAAGGCCTATTCCCCTGCCCTCCTGTCTCAGATAGATGAGTACGCCGCCGTGCTCTTGTATGACTCTCATGGACTCGTGCAACTGTTCACCGCAGTCACAGCGAAAGCTTCCCAGGAGATCACCTGTGAAACACTCAGAATGTATACGCACGATGGACTCCGTTCCAGGTGGTCTACCCTGGGGCGTAAGTATGATGTGCGGCATGGGTTCTTGATCAGAGTGCGCATAGGCACTCATATCAAATTTACCCCACTGTGTGGGCATACTTATGGTCTGAAGTTTGTGAATCATCTCTGCAACGGATAGAACCCCAGCGAGGGCTGAGAGTTCATGAGACCGACGAGATCAATGCGAACTGCTAGATAAGGATACTATGATGTACACACACAGGGCGATCACAGTACTCACGGCGAGGATGGAAAGAATCATGGACGTAGGTGTTTCACTTACAAAGATATCATGCTATACACCTGTGAATCAAGGATTTATATCCGTAATTAACACATATAAGATTAACACATAGATGAAAAATCGTATTTCAAAGATATATATAAATATCAACTATGTAAAAATCTGTATATGAGTCATCTACGAATAAGGTATTTTAACATAGATGAGCGATAATTATGTGAGTATTCTTGCGGAGCCGCGAAAAATGCACCCTCTGCGGTGCATTTTCCCTCTTATGAATCATGATCTACAGTGACCTGGGGATAGCTAGCTTAGATATATAGGGTGCCTGGAAGGAGGAGCTATCCAGGAGTACGATGACTACAATGTCTAGACATGTGCAGCCACAGAGCGGACTGGATTAGCCTTGACATTCAGAATAAATCTCTCTAGGAGACAGTCTGCGGATATTAGCGATTGCGACGATTGTAGTAGCGCACCTTGGAGCCAGACCATTTGTAGATGAGTCGCAGCTGCAGAGTAGCGAAGGCATCTGTCTCTTCACTATTGCCTCTGATACCTAGTGGCGTCGCATCCTCCATACCCTCGAGCTCCACAGTCCTGAAGGCGAGCTGTCGTGCTATGGAACCGTTGCGCGTTTCCAGCGCATCTAGATCAGGATAGCGTGTACTGACATCGTCTATAAAGTCAGTGAAGGTGATACGATGCATGTATTCCAGACCTATACTGAAGTTCCGATTGATCTCATACTCTAGATAGAATCCCAGAGGGACGGCCATCTGTACGAGATTGTAGGGTCCTCTGAGAAGACTCAGACTATCGCGCGGGATCTGCCCCTCGGTGCCCAGCGGCTGAAGATCATACCATGTGCCATCTAGCTGTGCTTGAGGATTGTGTCTGTATACACCGAGGCCCAGTAAAGCATGGATCTGGAGGTCTTGGTAAGTCCTCGAGAAGGCATCCGTGATATTGAAATCCAGCAATACGGCACCCTCTATCAGCTGATTGCGAAAAGATAGATTGCGTAAGCGCCGATTCTCATCTTGCTGAAACTGATCATCACCGCTAAACTTCGCTAAACTGATCTGCCCGCGTAGGGAGAGATAATCATTGAGTGCATAACTCGCTCCAGCACTGACTGAGTAGCTTTCTCTACCTGTACTAAAGATGCTCGTCGTAGGAGTAAGGTCCCCGAAGTAGGTAGCCCCTCCTAGGGATAGCGATATCTCATCCAGCTGAGCCTGAGTCGTCGAGAAGCCACATACAAGTATGGCTATGCCAAAGAATGTCCTGAGTCGATTCACAGTGCGAATATCTACATTTCTACGCACACCGCCACGAGAAAGACTACTTGTTAACATCCTTCTAGTACTACACTAAGCTCCAGACCGTGCTGTTGTCAAAACGATATTTGGATCATATCACTGGTTCGCTCATAGCGCGCCAAAGACCAGAGTAGAAGCCAATAGTCCAGACATAAGTATAAAGCACAGTAGCCAGTAGAGGAAATGGATTCCCATATACTTAGCTCCACGCCTCTCAAAGAGTGCGACTATACCGAGTATAGGAAGTACAAAAAGAATACAGGATAAAGCCCCGTGGACGGCTCCATGGCCGAAAGTCCTGAAATTGCCCGCATAGGAACTCAGGAAGGCATTCACATCTGCTTGTGCTTGACTTCCCGGTTCTATGGCAGCGGGCATAGCGAGCTGTACTACACCCATCTCATGGATGCACATCGCTTGCAATCCCACGGTCAATAGCAAGCTGAATACATAGGTAAGTCCAAAGATGACAATCATCCGTCCGCCCTCTAGGCTCTCAGCTGTGAAACCGTTAGCACTCATCCAGCTCTTTCCCATGACAGCAGGACTATAATAAATCGAGCCTATGAGAAGTGGCACCAGAGCGATGAGAAAGTACATGTAGAAATTTTCAGCCATGATCTTGCGTTATTTAGTTAATGAAATTATACACTCAGAATCATATCACAGCAATTTATCTCTTGCTCGTGGTGCTGCTGGCAGGCATACCTAGCAGCGTCAATGCTCAGACCAAAACCCTCCGTACGCATCTCAGCGCCGTCCACAAGAAAGATCCCCAGGAGACGCTCGTCTACATCGTAGGACAGGATGACGAAGGATACTTTGCGCTTAAAAGCAGGGTAGCAGGGATCGTGGGTAATAAAGTACAATATAGCTTAGAAAAATATGACTACTCCTCTCGCCTCCTAGCATCACAAGTACTAGAACTCATGGACGATAGCGGCAGAGCCACCAGATCGTTTAGCGAAGTGGTACTGATGCTGGATGGGCAGCTTTACCTCTTCCACAATGTCATAGACACAGATGACAAATCGAGAAAGCTCTATGCTCAGAAACTTGACTCCTACGATCTAGCTGCTCTAGGCCAGCCTCGTCTCGTAGCAAGACTCAGCTACGCTGGCACGAGCAGAGCCAATAGCGGCAACTTCGGCTATGGTCTATCGCCAGACGGGCGCCTCTTGTTGCTGACGAGCTATGGACCTCTAGGAAGAGATGGACTCAGATCGCAGAGTACTCAAGTGCTAGATTCTGACTTTGAGGAGCTATATAGAATCGGTGGTCCGCGTGCTCAGCAGGATGAAATCACCATACCGACCTCCTATGACATGGATAATGACGGCAATCTTTACGTCCTCTCCAAGATCTACGATAGGACACTCAGAGACAGCAGAAATGGCGAGCCCAATTACAAGTATGAGCTCACGAGCTACTGGAATGGAGGTAAGGATGTAAGAACTTACGAAATAGAAGATGGTGGATACTTTCTCACTCAGATGGTGACTTCCGTACTTGCCAGTGGAGATATCATATGCGTAGGTTTCTATGGTGACCGTGACTTGGATGACATCCAAGGGAGTTTTCACTTGCAGATTGACAAAGAGACTCGCAAGACGGTAAGTAGAGAGTTTAGCAAGTTTGACGTAGAGTTCCTAGGTCAGAATCTCAATCGCCGCAAGAAGAAGCGCATAGCGCGGCGCGATGATGCTGGCAAGGATAATGAGCTCACGGACTACGAGCTCTATGACATCATACAGCGCAAAGATGGTGGCCTATATCTCGTGGCCGAAAATGCATTTTGGAGATATGGGGCTAACAACGGCGCTTTAAATAATAATCTGGGAGCGAGAGACATCCAGTATATTCACAATGATATCGTGGTGATCAGCATGACTGCCAAAGGCGAGGTGGAGTGGAGGCAGAAAATTGCCAAAAGACAACAGAGCACAAACGATAATGGTCATTACCTTTCCTATGCGGTGCAGCTCGTGAATGATGAACTCTACTTTGTCTTTAATGATGACCCAAGAAATCTGGAATATGATGGAAAAGGGAAAGTGTTCAGATATGGTCGCCAGAATAATGATGTCATCAATATGGTACACCTCACCAAATCAGGCGCACAAAGCAGGCACCTACTGTATAGTCTCCAGGATGCCAAAGTCATCGCTCGCCCCAAGATCCACAGGCAGATTAGCGAAGACCTGATGGTCATATACTGTGAGCTGCTCAGGAAGGAGAGATTCCTGACGCTGTCTTTTGAGTAGGCTCTTGAGCTGTGGCGTAAGTTTACAGTATGAAATTATTTATCCTTATAGCACTATGCCTTTTTTCGCTTGTAGCATCTGCACAGATCATAGATACTGACAGACCGGATCAGACGGAAAGTAGTGCTGTGTTACCCGTGGGTCGTATCCAAGTGGAAGCTGGGATAGGCTTCAGCACACAGAATCAGACGCAAGCTATAGAGCGAACTTGGACCGTACCTACACAGCTCTATAGAATCAACCTTCTGCGTGGTGTAGAATTACGACTCCAGACGCAGGTATTGAGTAGTAGGACATTTGATGAGGATTACCTCACACGCTTTGACGACATCCAGATAGGTACTAAAATACAGCTCCTTCAGCGCGAAGAAAGTGCTACACAAATTGCTGTGATGGGCCACCTAGTAGTACCCACAGCATCTCGCAGCTTATTTGCAGATCGTGACTGGGGCAGCCTAGCGCGCGTCTTGATTTCACATGATCTGGACAAGGGCTGGAGCATAGGTTACAATCTTGGTTACCAGCATTTTCACGGAAGTGACCTACAGGGCATCTACACGCTTGCTCTCGCCTATGGCTGGAATGATAAATTGACCCTATACATAGAGCCCTATGGCGAAGTCGGCGAGGCTGATACTAGCTTTCATCGTATCAATGCTGGATGGACGTACAAGACCAGCGACCGTGGTCAGCTAGACTTTTCTTTTGGCACGGGATTTAATGAGGAGTCAAACTTTGCGTCCTTTGGCTATAGTTTTTGTGTAGATAAGTAGCGAGTCGAGCTTATCACTTATGGTCGCTTGATTTCACTCCTGTCCAGGCATGGCCACATCTGTCTAGGCCCTGTAGCTGATAGCAAGCGTACGTCATATGGACGCGCAAGATTCTAAGGCTCACGGCCTATCTTAGCATCGCTTACATTCATCTCGGAGTCCCTATCGCGCCTCGTCCTCAGTGCGCATCTGCTGACAGATGGGCTGATTGCTAGAGCTGAGCTAGTCTGTGATAGCAGAAGTGCCTACATTAGTTGTATGAAGTCAATTACTTTCCTCGCCCTCCTGCTTGCACTACCACTGATCGGTCAGGCTCAGTTTGATTCGCTGCGGATGCGATGTGTGGGACGGTGGAACTCAGAGAATCCTACTGACAATCCTGGCATATCGAGATACAGCGATGTATGGGGCTATGCGGCGGACGGCCGCGAATATGGCATCATAGGCAGTCGAGATTCCATCCACTTCATAGATGTTACTGAGCCATATCAGCTGCGCAGAGTGAACTCCTTTGCGGGAACTGGATCTACCACGTGGAGAGATTTCAAGACGTATGATCACTATGCATTTGCAGGGAGTGAGCGCAGTGGTGAGGGCCTCTTTGTGTTTGATCTGCAATACCTCCCAGATAGCGTAGTACAAGTGACGCGGACTACCCAGTTCTGGCCACGATCGCACAATATCTTTGTAGATACAGCCACTGCAAGGCTCTACGGCATAGGCAGTCTCGGAGGTACTGGTACAGATCTCAAGATCCTTGACATCTCAGATCCTACCTCTATCACGGAGCTTGCTTCGCTCAATCTCCCATATGACTACATCCATGACGCCTACGTGCGCAATGATACTGTGTATGCCAGCCACGGTGATTTCAATACTACTCTGAATGAGTTCGTGATATACGACTGCACATCTGGTACTGACTGCGACCAGATAGGGCTGAAGACCAGCTATGCGCAAGAGGGCTACAATCACAGCAGCTGGGTGACCGATGATGGCAGCCATGTGATCTGGGCTGATGAATCTCGCAATCGGAGCCTCAAGATGGCGAGCCTGACAGTAGATCCTACGGAGGACCCAGATGAGCGCATACAGATCGGTACTCCGCACCTATTCCGCAGTAAGCTGCTGGAAGCTACGACTGGGGACACCACGAGCATCGCTCACAATCCATACATCAAGGGCGATAGCGTTTACATCAGTTATTACCATGACGGCATAGTGGTATTTGATATATCTGATCCCACTGATGTCACTCTGGCGGCCTACTATGATACCTATCCAGAGAATACCAGTTACAATGGATTTCAGGGAGCGTGGGGCTGCTATCCTTATCTGCCATCAGGAAGAATTCTCGGCTCTGATCGGTCCAGAGGCTTATTTCTCCTAGAGACCAAAAGCTGCGACAGTTACCCGAGCAATGTCTGGATAGGACCTGCGGACGGAGAGTGGAATGACAGTCCGAGCAACTGGAGTCAAGCTCGGTTCCCAGAAGCTTGTGATCACGTGATCATACCAGCGGGTAAGAATGTAGCTCTTCTATCTGGCAAACAAGGCTACGGTAGTCTACTCACGGTAGAGAATGGAGGACAGCTACTGATGCAGAGCAGCTCGCAATTGACCGTCCGCTATAGGTATTGAGAGCGACGTACATAGGAGATATGATGATCTGATGAGCCGAGTATGATGTATTGGTAGCATCTTTGGGATGATCTAGCTCAGCGTCTATGAAGTATACGGTACATGGCTTTCGCCAAAAATCTAAGGAGGTTTTTGAGCTCGTAGGTCTGGATGTAGAGCACTCTCATAGTGATGGAAAGTCTACACTACGGCGCGAGTACGAAATCCTCAGAAAGCGTGATGCCAGCGCTGTACTGCTCTATGAAAAAGACACAGACTCACTGATTCTCGTAAGACAGTTCAGACCTGCAACCATAGATGCAGAAGATCCCTGGATAGACGAGATCGTCGCTGGCGGGATAGACTATGGTGAGTCTCCCAGAAAATCAGCACAGCGAGAGTGCCTAGAAGAAGCTGGCTATACTGTGAGTGATCTGAGACTGATCGCTAGCCCATATGTATCACCAGGTATCACCACAGAGCGCATACATATATACTATGCAGAAGTGGTGTCCACAGATCGTAAGCATGCTGGAGGTGGGCTTGCAGAAGAGCAAGAGGACGTACAGATCGTGACATATCCAGCAGCTCATGCCTCTCAGATAGTGGGAGAGCTAGTAGATGCTAAGAGCATCATCGCTATCCAGTGGTACATACTACATAGACAGAAATCATGAAGACAGAATCATTTATACCTTATAGCACCGCGCAGTACACAGAAGCCGAGATACAGCAACGAAGTGAGGACTATTACCATGCGATAGACCAGCGACGTAGCGTGCGGATGTTCTCTGATAAGCCAGTGGCCTCATCTGTCATAGATAATCTCGTGCGCTCTGCTAGTACAGCTCCTAGTGGAGCACACAAGCAGCCATGGACATTCTGTGTGGTGTCTGACCCTGAGATAAAAGCAAAGATCCGTGAGGCCGCAGAGAAAGAAGAATACGAGAACTATCACGGACGTATGAGCGACGACTGGCTAGAGGACTTAAAGCAATTTGGTACAGACTGGCACAAAGACTTCCTGACCATAGCGCCCTATCTGATCATCGTATTCAAGAAAGCCTATGACCTGGTGGATGGTGAAAAACAAAAAAACTACTACGTCAATGAATCTGTAGGTCTGGCGTGCGGCTTTCTCATCTCTGCGATCCATCACGCTGGGCTAGTGACGCTGACCCACACTCCAAGTCCGATGAATTTTCTCCAGAAGATCCTAGATCGACCTAGCAATGAACGACCCTTCTTGCTCTTGCCAGTGGGACATCCTGCAGATGATGCTATGGTACCAGATATCCAGCGCAAGGCGCTGGATCAAGTGATGGTCACTTACTGAGTGACGGTAGACTTACGCTCAATCTGATTAGCGACGATAAACCTCTCTACAAAGTCAAGCGCCTCTACAAGCTCTTCCTGTTGGAATCCATCAAAGAGTGCGTCATTCTTCTCTTGTCGATAGCGCTGGAGGTCTTCTACCAGGGCCCCTCCCTCTGCGGTGAGGGAGATTCGCTTACGGCGTCGATCTCCTTCATCAGGTGTGAGAGCTATGAGGCCTTTGTCCGAAAGGACATTAATCAAGGCAGTAATATTGGATCTCGTGGTGCCAAATGTGTAGGCGATCTCCGTCGGCAGTAGATCCTTCTCGTGCTCACTGGCATCAAAGAATGGGATGTTGGGATCCTTGGCTACTTGCAGAAGCAGAAGCCACTGCTGAGTGGATATTCCCAGCTCTTTACTGATATCATCTCGGCGTTTCTTGAGTCTGTCGCCGATGAGGATAAATCTCAGAAGTAGAGATTCTTCTATGCGCTTGGGTATATGGACTGGTGAGGTCTTATCTGTATGTTCCATGTATGATGTAATTGATATAGTGTAAGCAGTCACGACATTACACATCCTATAAAACTGTACTCTCAAGTGGGAAGTTGTACAAATGCTAAAAGATGTAAACTAATTCACAGATCCGTCGCTATTCATCGCGTCAGTCTCGCTGGAGACTATCACTCTGATCCTGTCGATTTTCTTCTCTGTGACTTCCTCTATGATAAATTTGTAGCCATCTAGCTCTATCTCATCTCCTTGATCAGGTATGGTGCCAGAAGTCATGACAAGGTAGCCACTGAGGGTATGAAAATCACCCTCGGTGAACCGCAGATTCTCATACTTTTCCTGGAGATAATCCAGCTCATGACGGCCGCTCAGGAGATACTCCATGTCACTGATGTGCATCTCCAGTAGATCCTCTACATCGTGCTCGTCCTCGATCTCACCAAATATCTCTTCTAGAATATCCTCCATGGTAATGATTCCAGATGTGCTGCCAAATTCGTCAACGACACAGGCGATACCTGTACGATCCTTGATGAAGGTGACGAGCAGATCATTTACAGGCATGTACTCTGTGACTATCGGCAAGTCTATGATCTGGCGGCGCAGAGACTTGGGCTGTCTGAGGATCTTGAGGTGGTGGATATATCCTTTGACGTCATCTATGTCTTCATCGACTACGAGGAGTCTCGACTTTTTTGTCTTTTCAAATGTGGCAATAAGATCCTCTATAGAATCTTCCATATCCACATAGCAGATCTCTGTGCGTGGCACCATACAGTCGCGCACCTTGACTTGCTCAAAGTGGATAGCCTTCTTGAGGAGTTCTGAGTTGACAGCGCCATCCTCATCGCTGATGCTCTCATCTATGAACAATTCTAGATCTGTCCTGGTAAAATCATCCTGCGACTCATCCATCTCTACCCGCAGCACCTTAGTAATAATCCAGCTCGATAAGCGTGTAGTAATCCTTGTAGGAATCAACAGTAGAAAGCGCAATACTGCTAGTGGAATGGCCAGCGCGTATAATATCGATGTGGAATAATTTCTGAAAATTGTCTTGGGTAGATACTCACCGAAAATCAGCACAATAACAGTAGTGATCAAAGTAAGCACCATCAGCAAGAGAAAGGAAGAACCAATACTGCGCTCCAGAGCTGGCGTAAGGACACTCGCCAGTAAAGTGGTAAATGCTACCAGAGCGATATTATTCCCCACAAGCATGGTCCCTAGGAAATCGCTAGGATCATTGTAGAATGATGATAAGATCCGACCACTTCTCGACTGAGCATCATCGCGCACCTGTATGCTCAGTCGATTGGCCGATACGAAGGCTATTTCAGAACCAGAAAAGAGTGCCGATAAGATCAGAAATAAGATAATCCAGATGATCATGCTACAAATTTACTACACTGCACCCTGAGACCGTCGCCTCATGCTACTCCACCACGTCAAATTGCCCTTCTAGCGAGGTAATCTCAAAACTCGAAAACTCCTCATCTGTCACAAAACCATAGCCCTGCAGCACTTGGTCCTCTTGCGTGACACGCACAAACTGGTCTGAGCTCAGCTTACCGTCTTTTTCTGTCCATATCATCTGCGTAGTCTGGAGCTTCTGGCCGTCAGCATTGTACAAAGTGACCCTCCCTCGCATGGTGGTTTCTCGACGCTTATTGTCCCGCTTAGCCCAGTCGGCAGTGAGCCATCCTGTGACCTTATCTCCATCCAGAAAGTCTAGCTGTACACCATCAGAGAATTCATCCATCATGCTTCCGCCTTCCTCATATCGCAGATGGACCGCTGCGCGGATCCGGAGCTTGACGACAGCACTATCGCTGTAAGTGATATCGATATCTTCCAGTCGCTCCACCTCTGTGGCTCTGGGATCAAAGATCTCTTGGACTTCTGCCAGATCATTCTTACAGCTCAGCAGAGCAAGCACGAGCAACAGAGCCGATAGCGCTCTCATCGTATGAGTGTAAGATCCGTGGAGAATGTGATCACCTGATCATTGATAAAGCGGACCTGAGCTACTGCCACGTAGACACCTATGGGCGCAGGCTGACCCTTGAAGAATCCATCCCAGCCATTGGCCTCACTACCTACTGGAAGCTCCTCAGCCTCATAGACTTGATTGCCCCATCTGTCATAGACTGCAAGATTCTGTATGCGATCTACCGCCACCCCTGCATATCCTACGAATGTGTCATTGACACCATCACCATTGGGTGAAAAGACATTGGGCATATAGAAGGGTCGCTCGTCGCTCACAGTATACAGCACAGTGTCAGCAGCGCCGCATCCGCCAGGGCTCGTAGCCTTGAGAATGTACTCTGTGGTACCTGGAGGTGTGATAGTCACCGATAAAGCCGAGCTATCGCTTACACCCTCAGGTGGACACCAGCGGATCTCATAGTCTCCAGGCGGTGTGACAAAGGCCTGCACCTCTAGACTCCCACCGAGATCAAGAGATCTGTCTGCACCTGCATTCACTACGATGCGCTCTGGCTCAGTGACCTCAGCGATGATCGTATCTAGACATCCACGCGCATCTCTTGCAATGATCTCGTACTCGCCAGACGCTAAATCTACAAATCGTACGAGCTCTCGGAATCTGTCCTGATCGCTACGCCTAAACTCATACTCTGGCGTACCACCAGAAGCTCCCAGCAAGATCACACCTTCTTCATCACCAGGACATGGATTATCCGTGATCTCCACCTCCGCCACTAGGGCTTCTAGGTCTTCGCAGCAGGGAAGAGCTTCTAAAGATCGTACTTCGCTCACTTGACAGCCTTGGCTGGTCTCAAGTGTGAGTACTACAAACTTGGTACCGATACTTCCGTAGATGACATTGTGCGGACCAGGGCCCGTAGCGGTCTCGGGTCTAGCATCTTCTCCAAAGTTCCATGTCCAGCTGAGGATGGTACCATTAGCAAATGTGGACTGATCCTCTACGATGAAGTCTTCCTCGCAGCGGAGTCCCTCGTCTGGCGTGATAAGGAAGTCAGCTTCGGGTCCTAGGAATGTGCCTTCGCCGCCCCACTCTATCGCAAACCCCTGACCTGATGTGGAGAAATTGTTGATGATGAGTCCATAGCTGGCGCCCTCCACCATGTCTATAAATCTTACAAATCCGTCTTCGCCAGGATCGCAATTAAAGTTTTCTGTGTCATCCGTACTGGTAAGGTCTATTCCTGTGACGGTCGCGCATCCTGTAGCAGTGGCGTTGCATCTCAGGAGGATCTTGCCAGAGCAGTCGTCTATGCCATTAGGTAATTCATAGAGGGCGAAGTCAAGATCGTCTGTAGGATTATTTGGGCTGATAGAGAAGGTGAGTGATCCTGCCGTAGCGGCTGTCCACTTAAACCACGTGGACTGCTGCTCGCTTGATCCTATTTCACCCAGGCAGGAGCCAGCAGCCTCGTCATTATCCAGTCCAGTACCAGTGAGCGCTTCTACGCTGAATGGGCTCTTGTCGCAGAGTACTGATCCTGTGATACAATCTTGACCCGGGGCTACAGGCGGATTAAAATTGTTGAGGCAGAGCTGGAAGGTGCCTTCGGCATCATTGGCTCCGCTGACACGGATGAGGTATTCTTCACCGATGGTGAGTCCTCCACGTACCACTTCTGCCACTCCAGAAAATGTGATGTCACTGTCGCACCTCAGCTCATTGATCGTACCGCCGCAGACACCACCATAGAGCGCTATCTGAGGCATCGCAAGAGTATTGGCTCCATTGCCTTGGCCCAGGACAGAAGTCACCACCGTGGTAGCAAATGCCGTGAAGCTAAACCACACATCCGTCTCTGATGCTCTGAAGCAGGTGGCAGGACCGTAGCCACTATTAGTCGCTCCTGCTGTGGTAAACTGCGCTGGCTCAGAGCAAAATAGTGTGAGGTCGTCTATGATGATGGCATTGTCGCAGACGTCATTAGCTGGCTGGGCGTAGGCGTAGAGCGCTGTCGCGCAAATGAATACAAGGGGTATAGTAAATCGCATCATGGATATAGATAACATATAGGTCTACAAAAATAGTGTATGGTGGGCGGGCTGCTATCTGGTGAGGCCATTGCATCTCGAGCGAGCGTGAGGACGATTGCCACTGGAGTGTATCTCTGGTATGGGTCTTGGGATGTCCATGACATAGGAGCACCTCAATCGATACACTCATGGACTGAGCCTATTGACTATGCCCATTCTCATCGCGAGCTGTTCTCGCAGTAAGCGTTGCTTCTCGGACGTCTGGCTAAGTCTAGGCGTGCTATACAATCCATAGCCCGCTATCATCAGTCCGTGAATCATGTGGGCGGAAGACGCCAATCTGATCCTACCTCATGCTACTCTGGTCTACTGAAACTTTATGCACAGATGGCATTTGCACGAAAGTGCCAGCATGCTGCTAAGAAACACGACGGTCCAAAGGAAGGAATAATGCTCCTATCGACTCAAGTCTATAAGTACTGACGAGCGAGCCAATCTGCTAGAGAAATGCGACTACACCGAGCGTCCTATATTTGTCTTAAACTCTGAGTCCATGAGCCATCTACCCAATATCGTGACACTGACCAATCTGTTTTTTGGATCCCTTGCGGCGGTGTTTGTGCTGTCAGGGGCCTATGGCAATGCCTTTGTGTGTCTGCTGATATGCTTTGTGGCAGATTTTCTGGATGGGACAATTGCACGGCTGATGGATACGAGCAGCGATGTGGGGGCTGAGCTGGATAGTCTGGCGGATATGATCAGTTTTGGTTTTGTCCCTGGAGCGATGCTGTATATGATGATCGGACACTCGCACGAGGTGATGGTGGGATCTGCGCCAGACTGGCTACCGTATGTGGGTTTCTTCTATACTGTGATGGCAGGTCTGAGACTTGCACGGTTCAATGTAGATGAGGATCAGTCCTACAGCTTCAGAGGATTGCCTACTCCTGCGACTGCTGCTGCGGTATTTGGCCTACTGATCATAGAGTGGCTTGCTCTGCCTTGGTTCCAGGTGATAAGCAGTAGTGCTATCTGGCTCACGATGTTGACTGTGCTGCTCGGTGCGTTTATGAATATGAATTTCAGAGTATTTAGCTTCAAATTTGCTGGATGGGGCTGGCAGGGAAATCAGTTAAAGTACCTGACGCTCCTGCTCTGTATTCCACTCATCGTGATCTTTAAAGAGGCCGCCCTGCTGCCTGCGATAGGTGTGTACTTGCTCTTATCTTTGCTCACAGATCTAGGCATACTGCCATACGAGTCAAACTTTAATCCACCCACGCATGAAATATCTGGCTAAAATCGACATACTTCCGCTCAAGGATCTCCTAGACCCTCAAGGTAAAACCATAGCCAATAATCTATCGCAGATCGACGTCAGCTCTGTCACGGATGTACGTGTGGGAAAGCATATAGAGCTGTATCTCTCAAGTAGTAGTAAGGATGACGCTGTCAAGGAGGTAGAACAAGCTTGCTCTCAGCTTCTCGTGAATCCCATCATGGAGTCCTATACCTACGAGATCGCAGAGCTCCAATAATATGCTCTACCTGGTGCCTACGCCAGTAGGTAATCTACAAGATATCACTCTGCGCGCACTAGATGTGCTGCGCGAGGTAGATCTGATCCTCTGCGAGGATACGAGGGTATCGCGCCGTCTACTGCAGAAATATGATATCGGGACGGCTCTCCAGTCATTTCATAGTCACTCGGAGCACAAGAAACTCAGTGGTGTCATCGAAAAATTACAAAATGGTGAAAAAATTGCCCTCATTTCAGATGCTGGCACGCCAGGCATCAGCGATCCTGGATATCTCCTGGCAGCTGCGTGCCACGAGCATGATATACAGCTGACATGCTTACCCGGTGCTAGCGCGATATTGCCAGCTCTGGTGATGAGTGGACTGCCTTGTAATCGATTTTATTTTGAAGGGTTTTTACCGCAGAAGAAGGGGCGTCAGACGCGACTACAATATCTCGCCTCACTAGACTGCACTATAGCGCTGTATGAAAGTCCTTACCGAGTCGTGAAGTGTCTGCAGCAGCTCAGCGAGCACTTTGATCCAGCTACGCCTGCGGCAGTAGTCAAGGAGATTTCTAAGATGTACGAGACCGTGTATCGCGGCAGTCTGGCTGAACTGATAGAGCAATCGGAGGATATGAACCTCAAGGGCGAATTTGTCATAGTACTGGCACCTCAAATGCTGTCGTGACTAGGAGCAGGTGCACTCGTGTAGATGATCGAGTACAGTATCTTTGGTCGAAAGACCTCTCATGCGCTTGCTGATCCTACTGTATCTGTCACTGAGTATGCACAGCGCCACTGCACAGACTGATCAGGTGCTGTGGTCCTCTGCACGAGTCAGCTACAGCGATGGCGATAAATGGAGCTATGGGCTGAGACCTATCGCGAGATATAATCAAGGTCTGCGAAATGCTCAGGATCTGAGTTGGGATATCAATGCGAGGTATAAACTGTCGGATAAGTGGAGTGTAAATCTTCTGGAGCGCTACTGGATCGTATGGGAATCGACTAATCGCAACTTCATCTTCATAGACGTCAACTTCCAAGAAAAAAATCTCATTCCTCGCTTGACCATCAATCAGCGGCTGCGTGTGCACTGGGCCCAGGATATCAAAGATCGCGTAGACGGTGACTTCCTGCGATACGGACTGCAACTCAGACCACAGATACCGCGAGATAGTGATCCTGATAACTTGGAACTGAGGCCGTATATCGCCACAGAATTGTTTTTCCGAGTAGATGGCATACAGCAGGCTCAGCGATGGCGGAATCAGCTGGGTCTGGATGTGGTGCTATCACCTCAGTGGAAGGTGCAGCTGGCATACTGGTACGAGGACTTTGTGAATAGTCGCTTTGATTTCTTTGACATCTTTGTAGTGACTCTGGACTATCGATTGCCAAAGAAGTAGATGAGTCTTGCGATCAAAAACTCTTAAGCTCGGTAAGATTCTTTGACGTGATAGTCCCAGGCATATAGCAGGCGTACCAGTCACCAGCATCAGGGATATCAGCCATGCCCTTGTGAGCGTCAGCAGCTGCTTCTGCTGACTGCCACCTGACAATATCTGTGTAATTACCTTCTTGATCCTGATGTATGGTCCAGCTGATGAAGCCAGGTAGATCTGCCATCCAATGCTTCACGACCTTTTCTGCAACTTCCATAAGGTGGGCTTGTGAGATGCCATCAGCGAGGCGATAAGATATCATATCTATGTACATGAGAGCAGATTGTATACGATAAAGATAGATTTTACTTGGGGACTTGATGAAGGTGTCGTACTGACACTGAATGAGCTGTGTCACACTTGTACCTTTGTCGTATAATCAGAAAAATCGTATGAAATCCATAGGCACTAAGAACCCCAATTTTGATCTGAGCACGGTAGGTATCACCACACCTAAGTGCTTCTGGAATCTCTCGCCTGCCGCACTGGCTGAAAAGACGATAAGTCTCGATCAAGGCAAGCTGACCTCTACGGGAGCCCTATCTATAGATACGGGAAAATTTACTGGCAGGTCACCACAAGATCGATTTATAGTCCAAGACGCTTACACAGATGAGCACGTGTACTGGAGTGATGTAAATAAGCCCATCAGTCAAGATCACTATGAAAAACTGAAGGATAAAGTCCTTGCGCATCTTAATAATCAAAAAGAAATATACGTACGAGACGCATATGCCTGCGCCTATGCCAAGTATCAGCTCAATATACGTGTAGTCACGGAGCTCCCCTGGCAAAATCTATTTGCCTATAATATGTTTCTCCGGCCTGATGATCGCATGATCAGCGACTTTGACCATGAGTGGCTCATACTAGGAGCTCCTGGCTGTAAGGCTGATCCTGATACAGATGGTACTCGTCAGGATAATTTTGCTGTAATAAATTTTACAGAAAAGACGATCATCATAGGTGGCACGGCCTACACAGGTGAAATTAAAAAAGGAATATTTTCTGTATTGAATTGCACCCTTCCTACGGAGCACAATGTGCTCAGTATGCACTGCTCTGCTAATGTGGGAAAAAAAGGTGACACGGCCCTATTTTTTGGCCTCAGCGGAACGGGAAAGACTACGCTCTCTACAGATCCTGATAGGAAACTTATAGGAGATGATGAGCACGGCTGGTCTAAGGCGAATGTATTCAACTTTGAAGGTGGATGCTATGCGAAGACTATAGATCTTTCAGAAAATAAAGAGCCAGAAATCTATCGCGCGATCAAGTTTGGCGCCATGGTAGAAAATGTAGGATTTAAGGATAAGTCCTTACGACTTGTAGACTATGAGGATGATAGTAAGACTCAAAATACTCGTGTCAGCTATCCTATAGATCACATCGATAATATCGTATACAATAGTCGTGGAGATGCTCCACAAAATATATTCTTCCTTACCTGTGATGCCTTTGGCGTACTACCTCCTATCTCTCGTCTGGATCGCGATCAGGCCATGTATTATTTCCTGCTAGGCTATACGGCTAAAATCGCAGGCACAGAAGCTGGTATCAATGAGCCTCAAGCTACTTTCTCAGCTTGCTTTGGCTTACCCTTCCTGCCGCTACATCCCACTAAATATGCTAGTCTCCTCGGAGAAAAACTGGATAAAGGAAGTAGCCGTAAAGACAAGCGAATAGACGTATGGCTCATCAATACAGGATGGAGCGGTGGTCCTTATGGCACTGGAAGCCGACTGGAGCTGACATTTACAAGGGCTATGATCAAGGCGGCCCTTTCGGGCAAATTGACTGATGTGGAATTTACGAAGGAGCCATTTTTTGGTCTAGAGATACCGACACGCTGTCCTGATGTACCCAATGCCATCTTGAACCCCAGAGATACTTGGCGTAATGAGGAAGAATATGATAAGCAAGCAAAGGAACTTAAGGAGCTATTTGAAACTAGTTTTGAGCAGTACAAAGAGTACTACGACAAGCTCAGCTAGACGGCAGCTGGCGTCTTGTTAATGTGCCGCTTCACTGTCTGCACTGGAGTGGGTTTGAGATTGGGTGGAGCGTTATTTTATCAGTTTGGTACTGGATTATCTTCTGATCTATGCTCATAGGTGATCGTATAAGCCGATACACGCTCACTCACCTCTGCATCCAATATCCGTCTGCTGGCATGCATCATACTCCGACCTGTGAGCAACTCATCATCTAGAATCAATACATGCTCAAATCTCCTGTGGTCAGCGACTATCAGCGTACAATCCGCATGCTCCGCACGATCTTCTCTGAGAGAAATAGCGTCCTGCGGAGTGGACACATCCGTCACAGCACGCACTAGATCTACATGTGGAAGTGGTAAGTCAAGGTGTTCTTTCCAGCGTGTCATAAATCGCTTCCCCCATGCGGATGACCCTGGCATGAATGCGACAGCATCAATCGCATAATCCATGATGTACTCGTGAACTTGCTTCTCTATGCTTTGAAATAACTCCATCTGCAACACTCCGTCATCACTAGCCTTAGCGGCACGTAGTTTCTTTGCGGTGGCTGTCATACCAAAATTGCCTGCAGATACAAAGTCGGCAAAATTGTACCGTGATATGACCCCTTCTTCCACCTCTGTCTTAGTCTCAAGTAGTTCTATCTGATCGGCTGCGCCGCTGTCTGCGGTGGAAAGGGAATGAGATAGGGCGGAGCGTTCTTTTAAAAATTGCTCAGCTACAGATTGTGGATCAACATTGTGCTCCTGCGCGTAGTCGCAGACCGCTCTGGCGCCGTGTACTTGACGACCTTCTCTCTTGATAATCACAAAGTCTTTATCAAGCTGTTCTGCCTGCTGCGGCGAGATATCCAAGATTGTATCGTTGTTTTTGACCTCTGCTGTTTTCAAAGAGTAGTACGAGAGCGGTGCTTTACCTCGGCGTATGATTTTGTTTTGTTGGAGTAGCGACCGGAGCACGTTGTGTATTTGCTGTCTTGAGATTCCAGTCATTTTGTGAATTTGGACAGGGCGCAGGGTATGGTAGGAGTGTAGTAGGGCGAGGATGTGTGGTAGAGTTTTGATGGTTGGCATGGCAAGAAGGGTATTAATTTAACATACATTTTACAGTCAAATGTATGTTAAATTTTTGATAGTTCATAAAGTATCAAGCTCCCGCACCACCCCCGCAACCTCAAGCCCACCACTTCGACCAACTCCATCCAGCACCACACCGCCCCCTCGCCGTTCGCGCAGCAGCACTCTCAACTCGGCTTCCATGCTCTCCTCGATCCGACCGTCCATGAAACCCATTATCGGCGAGGCTAGCTCCGTACTCGCAGCTCGTAAAGCTTGGATCTCTAAAATAAACCTAGGACTCCTTAGCTCCAACTGCACCTCCCCCTGATCTACTTTGCAATGGACCAGCCTACTGAAATTGTACGTCGTAAATTGTATCAACCTATCACCAAGCCACAATCCACCAATAAAACCTACGAACGAAGTACCCATCCAGGGGATTTTGGCTACAGACGCCTTCAGAGAAATGCCCGATTCACTAAAATGATTACTCTGCATCCATATGTACGCCTCAGGGAATGATCTCCCCCAGTCTTTCTCCATATAGCCACGCCCACCATCCATATCGATCTTGTGACCATGGTGCTCTATAGTTCCGCTCACACGGTGATCCATACTTAGTATTCCATGATAACATTGCATCATCGGCACAAATGAAAATGGCCCCATGATGCCAGGACTATACCACGAGGATGGCCATGGCACCATATCGCTAAACGTCAAAGACGCCCTGGTACCAGCAACGTCGATCTCGAGACTGTCACTAGTAAAGTGATTACCGCCGATGCGAAGATTAAAATCATCACGTGACATCTGGAATGCCTCAGCAGGAAACTTGTGATATGCCGCCGTACGAGCTCTACCATCTAGGACTTGAATGAATGCCTGTTGATTCCCCTCTGCATCCATGGCAATTCCAGGAATAAACGCCATAGCAAATTTCTCGTCAGCGCTTACCACCTTATAGTACCATCCTTCAAAGTAACTCCGAGATTTTCTCCAGCCATGATAGCGCTCAGGATGCCAAAGTGATGATAAGCCCATGCTGTGAATGTAAACATCTCAGCTCTGAACCTTTGGACAAGTGTATGCGCGATTATCCTACCCTACCTTGCACTTTGCTATAGCTTTGCCTATATGGCGGGTATTTACATTCACATACCATTTTGCCGAAAGGCATGTCACTACTGTAACTTCCACTTTAGCACACAGCTTGATCTCCTGGAAGATATGGTCAAAGCCATTGGCTACGAACTGAGGGAACGCGCCTCATTTCTCCATGGCGACACGGTAGAGACCGTATATCTAGGCGGTGGAACACCGAGTGTGCTTTCCGCTGCTACGATCGAGGCCTTGCTGGACGAGACAAGTCAGAACTATGACTTGTCGCAGACGGCCGAGATCACACTAGAAGGAAATCCTGACGACCTTAGTCGAGAATATCTAGACACCATACGTCAAGCAGGCGTAAATCGCTTGAGCATCGGAGTGCAAAGTTTCTCCGAAGAGGCGCTCCAGTGGATGAATCGTAGCCACACAGCTGCACAATCAGAAGCTGTAATCGACGACGCTCTGCAAGCTGGATTCTGCGATATCAGCATGGATCTCATCTATGGACTACCAGAGCACCTGGCAGGTCACTGGGAAAAAGACCTTGAGCAAGCCCTTGCATATAATCTTCCGCACTACTCTTGCTACGCCCTTACGGTAGAACCACGCACAGTCCTCTCTCATCAGATTGCTGCTCTCGGCCAGCCTGCGCCACTTGATCAAAGACAGCAAAGTGACTTTGCATATCTCATGGAACAGATGTCTCTTCACGATTATGAGCACTACGAAATTTCCAATTTCGCCAGACGTAGAGACAATGGCCGATCTCATCGTTCCAGACACAATAGCGCCTACTGGACAGGCCGCTCATACTTAGGTATAGGCCCTGGAGCGCACTCGTATGATGGGGCTTCGCGCTACTGGAATATTTCCAATAACCCTCTATACATCAAAAATATAAGGCACCCAGAAGTAATTATCTCTCAGGAGATTCTGACCGATTCAGATAGGTACAATGAATACGTCATGACCGCACTGCGGCACATAGATGGAATTTCTATGCATCATGTCAGCACACATCATACCGCCTATGTTAATCATTTTTTACAAGAAATAAATACAATTCCTACCGAGTGGATAAGTAGCACTGCACAGGGCTACAAGCTCACATCTACTGGAAGATTATTTGCTGATGGAGCTGCAAGTCAACTCTTCTATGTAGATGAGGATTCGTGAGAGTCGATCATGCGCTCTAGGATTTCTATGGCAGCTCGAGAAATAACTGTACCTGGACCAAAGATAAAATCTACACCATCCTGATAGAGTTGCTCATAATCCTGCTCAGGGATCACCCCACCCGCAATGACTCTGATATGCGAGGCTCCATGATCAGCTAGTGCGGCTATGGTCTGAGGCACGAGTGTACGGTGACCTGCGGCCAGAGATGATATTCCTAGTAGATGTACGTCATTTTCTATTGCCTGCCGAGCTGCTTCCTCCGGTGTCTGAAAGAGCGGGCCTATGTCTACGTCAAATCCTAGATCTGCAAAGCTGGTAGCGATGACCTTGGCACCTCTGTCATGACCATCTTGACCCAGTTTGGCGATCATTATTCTAGGTCTACGACCATCCATTGCAGCGAATTGATCAGACAGTTCCTTGGCTCTTACAAAGTGCTGGTCTTCCATGGCATGACGTGCATATACTCCAGTGATCAATTGATTAGTTGCCTTGTAGCGGCCCCATACTTGCTCGAGAGCATCTGAGATCTCTCCAAGCGTTGCTCTTGCTCTAGCAGCGCGTACAGCTATTTCCAGCAGATTGCTCTCAGAATCTTCGTTCTCGGCGAGAGCGCTGAGTTCGGACAGTTGTTTCCTCACCGCAGCCTCATCACGATTTGCTCTGACCATCTGGAGTCGCTTTACCTGTCCGCGTAGCACCTCCGTATTGTCAATTTGGAGAATGTCTAACTCCGTCTTTCTATCTGTCTGAAAAGCATTGACCCCAATGATTTTCTCTTGTCCACTATCTATTTGTGCCTGTTTCTGCGCGGCAGCTTGCTCTATTCGCATTTTAGGAATACCTGCGTCTATTGCCTGGGCCATACCTCCTTCAGCATCTATTTCTTTGATGAGCTCGAGCGCTGCTTCATAGAGCTCGTCCGTGCGCTGCTCTATGATATGACTACCTGCCCACGGATCTATATAATCGGTCGTATCAGTGTCAGACTGCAGATATTTCTGCGTATTACGAGCTATACGCGCAGACTCTGCTGTGGGCAGCGCTATGGCTTCATCATAGCTATTGGTGTGCAGTGACTGCGTGCCTCCATATGTGGCTGCGAGTGCCTCCACAGTAGTCCGTGCGATATTGTTATATGGATCCTGCTCCGTAAGACTCCATCCGCTTGTCTGTGAGTGAGTGCGCAGCATGCGAGACTTGACCTGTGTGGGCTCAAACTGCTGCATCTGCTCGGCCCATAGCCTGCGTCCCGCCCTGAGCTTAGCTATCTCAGTAAGTATGTCCATACCTATCCCCCAGAAAAAACTGATTCGCGGAGCAAATTGATCCACATCCAGACCTGCCTCCACACCACAGCGCACATACTCTATACCATCTGCAACAGTATAGGCAAGCTCCATTGCTGCTGGCGCGCCTGCCTCATGCATATGATATCCACTCACGGATATACTGTTAAACAGCGGCATATGATCCGCGGTATATCGAAATATATCTGAGATAATACGCAGAGACTGCTGCGGCGGATATATATAGGTATTGCGAACCATGAATTCTTTTAAGATATCATTTTGGATAGTGCCGCGTAGCAGACTAGACGCCACCCCCTGCTCCTCAGCTGCTACAATGTAAAATGCCATTATAGGAAGTACGGCACCATTCATCGTCATGGATACTGACATCTTATCTAGAGGTATATTTCTGAACAAGATCTTCATATCCTCCACAGTATCTATGGCTACTCCAGCCATACCTACGTCTCCGAGGACTCTCTTATGATCACTGTCATAGCCTCGATGTGTGGCAAGATCAAATGCCACAGAAAGTCCTTTTTGTCCCGCTGCAAGGTTTTTTTTATAGAATGCATTACTTTCCTCAGCTGTGCTAAATCCAGCGTACTGCCTGATCGTCCATGGCCGACCTGCATACATGCTAGCGTAGGGGCCACGGGTAAATGGCGCCGCTCCAGGTATTTCGATTTTTTCTGTCATGACGATATTTTCTTTATAGCCACTTGACTGTCCACTGCACAAGTTTCTTTTTCCATCCTGTATAGGGAGGTCTGAGTATATCTGTTGCCCCAAAGCTCCGCTGAGTAAGCACCGATCGCTCGTTGCTAAATGCTAAGAAACCATGATATCCATGAGCCTTACCTATGCCGCTATGATTGCTTCCACCAAAAGGTAGATATGCATGAAAAAATTGCAAATTATTCTGCCTTACACATGACGTACCAGCTCTCGTATTTTGGATAATCTTATTTATGAGCGATTTATTCCTCGCATAGATATAGAGCGCAAGAGGTTTTTCTTTTTCATTTATGGTAGCAAGCACTTCGTCGATGTTGCGGTAGCTTAATACAGGAAGCACAGGGCCAAATATCTCTTCTTGCATCACTTGGCTATCTAGAGGCGGATCAATTATAATCGTAGGTGCTACATAGCGATCCTCATTGGATGCTTTACCTGCACTGATAATATCACATCCATGATTTCTCGCTTCACTTATCATTTCTTGTAATCGATCTGCATGTTTCTGCGAGACTATTCTACCATAGGCTGCGCTCGACTTGGGAGCATCCATATACATGACACTAAGGGTGGATTGCAATTCTGCAAGAAATTCTTTTTTTACTTCTTCGTGCACGTATAGATAATCTGGAGCGATACATATTTGTCCAGCGTTCATATATTTTCCGTACGCAATTCTTTTGGCCGAAAGGCCTATATCTGCACTTTTATCTACAATCGTAGGAGACTTCCCCCCTAGCTCAAGGGTCACAGAACTTAGATTCTCAGCCGCTGCACGCATCACTATTTTACCCACCGCTGGAGAGCCTGTAAAAAATATATGACGAAAAGGAAGACTTAACAGTGTCTGAGCAGTCTCTACAGCTCCAGGGCACACTACCACTTCTGTAGCTGGAAATAAAGAAGAAATAATTTTCTCGATGACCTCAGTAGTGCGTGGAGTATATTCTGATGGCTTGATCATCACAGGACAGCCTGCGGCTATAGCTGATATGAGTGGCCCGAGCGTAAGATTGATGGGGAAGTTCCACGGACTGATGATGAGACTTACGCCCTTACTTTCATAGCGCACGTGACTGGTAGATCCCAGAAGTGGTAGTGGCGTGGGCACTTTTCGCGGTCGCATCCATCTCTCCAGATGTGCTATCGTGTGCTGCGCCTCCGTAGTGACCACGTAGATTTCCGTGATATCACATTCCTCCTCACCCTTGTGCAGATCAGCGTATACGGCATCCCTGATTTGTTGTCTGTATGTATACTTCACGGCATACGCTAGAGCCCTGATCTTGCGTATCCGCTCCCGAGCTGATGTGGCTCCTAGTGATAGCTCAGTAGAGCGCTGTCGCGCAAATGCTCCCGTGATGTACTCCTCTGATGATTCTTTCACAGTGCTAAAATAGGCATGCTAGTCTCACCCTCGATGTGAGTACTACGAACAAATACGATCTGCCTGGGCTATCATCCGTAGAAACAAACACCATGGAAGAACAATTTTCAGAATCTATCGACAATATGACCGGCCGACTCGAAGGCTGGTTTGACACTATAGTTACCAATCTACCTAATGCGATCCTGGCCATACTGGTCTTTGCACTGGCACTATTCCTCAGTAAAAAGATATCCTCATGGATAAATAAACCACTGTCAAAATTTATCAGTCAGTCAAGTATCCGCGACCTCGTGAGCACGCTGGTAGGAGCGCTGATCGTGCTAGTAGGTATCTTTCTCGCACTCGGTATCCTCAATCTCGATACGGTACTCAAGACTGTGCTTGCAGGAGCTGGTATAGGCGGTCTGGCCATAGGTCTTGCGCTGCAAGGCACTCTGTCCAATAGCTTCTCAGGAATCTATCTCTCTGTCAAGAGGGTGGTGAATATCGGTGACTGGATTGAGACCAATGGTTTTCAAGGTAAAGTAGAGCATATTGATCTACGAGCTACCAAGGTGAAAGAACCCGATAATAATATCGTCGTCATACCCAATCGCATGATAGTCGATAATCCCTTCAAGAACTTTGGCCTCACTGATCGTGTCCGCGTCACTGTCAATTGCGGTGTGGGCTATGAGTCTGATCTACGTAGCGTAAAGAAAATCGCCATACAAGCCATCAAAGACGAGTTCCCCCAAGACCCGAATGAGGAGATCGAATTTCACTACCTTGAGTTTGGTGGAAGTAGTATAGACTTTCAGATGAGATTTTGGGTAGCGGCTACCGCTAAGTTGACCCTACTAGAAGCAAAGAGTGAGGCAATCATGATCCTCAAGGAAGCTCTAGACAAGCATGAGATCAATATACCGTTCCCTATCCGCACGCTGCAGATGGACACGCCTATACAAGTCACAAGTGAAGAGTCCATCACGGATGAGAGCCCAAGCCAAAAGCCAGAGAGATCCCAAGAGCCGAGTAGCGAGCCAAATGAGTAAATTTGCTCAGTGAGAATTTCAATAACATCCGTAGTAGCTCTATTTCTTTCTCTTGTCGGACTTGCTGTATTTCAGTCTTGCGAGCCTACACAGATAGAGGCAGACTCCTCCGAGCCTCAGGGCATCCAAAGCTTTGAGGTGTACGCTGAGTCCAGAGCATCACTTGACATCGCTGTATGCGATACTGTCTATGTGCCCATCTACTCGGATATCTATACGACTACCATACACCATAGATTCAATCTCACGGCGACTCTCAGTATTCGCAATACTAGCTTAGAGCACGCTATGTACATTGACAATATCGATTACTACGACAGTCACGGCGAGCTGGTAAGGGAGTACGTAGACAGTATGCTTATACTGAGACCGATGTCCTCCATAGAATTTGTCATAGAAGAAGATGATACCGCGGGCGGGACTGGCGCCAACTTCATTGTAGACTGGTGTGCTGAGCACACGCAAGTATATCCAGTCTTACAGGGAGTGATGATCTCTACCCACGGCCAGCAAGGAATCTCCTTCATTACAGATGGTGTCAGTATCAAGCGCCGCTGAGCACTCAAGAGCCCTGAGTTTTAGAGCGATTAGATATAGATCTTAGATGATTACGAACACTGTGTACGGTTCCGCAGTTTGATACACGAATCCAACTCACGGTACTATCTATGAATTATCTAGGTATAGAAAAAGAACATCTATCATCTGTTGCCAAGAAGCTTAATGTATTTCTAGCATCTTATCAAATTTACTATCAGAATCTACGCAGCTTTCACTGGCACGTCAAGGGAAACAACTTCTTTGAATTGCACGAGCTCTTTGAACAGTTGTACAATGATGCAAAAGTCAAGATCGATGAAGTGGCTGAGCGAATTCTCACAATTCGCCACAAGCCTATGGGCAATGTCAGTGAATATCTCGAGTACTCTCTTGTAAAAGAAGCCAAAGATATTCTCTCCGATAAAGACATGCTCACCGTCACTCTAAGTAATCATACCGATCTTATCCAATGCATGCGGGAAATCATCGCTGATGCCTCTGAAGTCCACGATGAAGGCACAGTAGACCTCATTGCAGGAATGCTCGGTGATCTAGAAAAGAGATCATGGATGATCGATTCTTGGATCTCACGACGCTTCGTATAATCACATACTTCCACATCATCAAAGCCAGCAAAATCCAAATGAAAACTGCCAACATAATTAAATACAGCCTCATAGCGGGAATCAGTATAGCCATATACCTCGGCCTACTCAGCGCCCTAGGTAATCTAGGTGCTAGCCCACTCAAATTTCTCAAATACGTCATACTTGGTGCAGTACTATTTACAGTCATGTCAATACTGAGAAAATCGCATCGAGACACAGCATTTCTCACCGCATCCCTGAGCGCCAATGTTAAAATCGCTGCGATAGCAGGCGTCATAGTCGTCATTGCCAATGCCATACTCTACAGCATCAATCCCGAGCTCAGTCTAGAGAAATATAGCATGATCCCAGAAGAGGCATCAGACATCGTCGTCGTGAGCGGCATACTTATCATGGAATCCGTAGTCATAGGCTTGCTCCTGACATTTGTCATTTACCCCGCACTAAAAAACAAATACAGCGGAAAAGAAATTTCTGAAACCCAGGTCGACTGATTCTCAGTGACAGACGATAAATTAAAAAGGGGGCTCGCGATAAGCGAGCCCCCTTTTGCTATATCTATTAGCGATACCAGCTCCAGTCTATCCGTAAATAGACACCGTAGTAATTCCTAAATTGTACACCTGTAGGCTCTCCAAAATATGATCGATATTCTACTCCTAGATCGAGACCTCTTGCGGCCTTGGCATTTTTATTTCTGAAGGTTTCACGATGCCATGTGAACGCCACCCCGGCACCTTCTACTACAGATGTTCCTATGCCAGGCTTGACAGAGATATAGTGCTTGCGATACTTTTCTTTGATTCTATGCTCATTGCCCTTGATCTTCAGTGTATTTCCCATGTAAAAATTGTATCCAGCGCGTAGAAAAGCACCGCCATACCAAGTCACGTCATCGTTCACATCCTGTATTCCGAGAATCCAAAAAGATGGATTGATCTCTATCTGATCCTGAGAGCCCAGAGTTCGTCTCAGCATCAAGCCAAGCCCATCGCCAAAGATATTCAGACCTATAGAGGTCCCTTGTCCATAATCTTCAGCACGGTAATCATCCAAAAGACTTTCCTGGGCCGTAGAAAAAAATGCAACGCATACAAGGCAAAAAGTAATAATTGTTTTCATAATGTCAGGTTTTATCTGTGTTATTGAATAGAACAAATCTATTCCACGCCACTCACCTGATATACTATGATGATCTTAAAGTCACATAGCCAAATATTAAGTATATCACAGCATCTATCTGAGCTTCTTAAACTCATCCAAAATCTGCCGCAAAATTCTTAATGCCTTGTTAGGGCCAATGCGAGCTCTCTCAAAGAAATAGCGCTACCGCGCCTGTCCTATACGATAATGAAAGCAAAAGAGGCCCGACGATCCGCCAGGCCTCTTTCGCTACATAGTACGTAGAAGACTATCTTAGAAGACGATCAGCGTCTCCGCATAGCTATCTTCAGTAGTAGTGACCTGGACGATGTATGTCCCAGGCGTCATGTCATCTACTCTCAGCTGGATAGTGCGACTATCAGACTTCAGAGTGCGCAGTACTTCTCCTGACAGGGATACTAGCGCAAGTTCCTGGATAGGCTCGCTCGCCGTGATCGCGACGACTTCTCTAGCTGGATTAGGATATAGCACTAGGTCTTCCTCAGATGACACGCTGGTGTATATATCTGGAGAGATCATACTAGTGATAGCCACGGGTTCGCTCTGCTGGGAAGTTCCATTCTGAGAGACGCCAAAGCCCGTCACTGTGACTGCATCTATGTATACGTGATCGGCATTGGTGCTAGCATCACACTGAAATCTAAAGCGAGAATTGCTTGCCAGATTGTACGATGACGCATCTAAGTTTATACGGGCCACATAGAAGGTATTATTGTCAAAATTGGTTCCGCTTGCATAGGTAGCGACAGTCTGCCAGCTACTGCCATTATAGAATCTTACCCAGAAGTCTTCTCCATTTTCCATGCTGTATGCATAGAAATAAAACTCTATTTCGATACTACTGTAGCCACTGAGATCATAGGCGGATGAGGTCATAGCAGATCGAGTGCCAGAGTTATCCCTGATTCTGATAGACCAATCGCCCTCATATGATCTACTACCGCTATATCTGTAGCAGTCACCACCACCATCGGCCCATCCGTCCCAGCCAGACTCAAAGAAGTGAGCCAGCACTGTTTCATCACCAGACGGACACGCGGGACAAGCGCTACCTCCGCAGTCTACGCCTGTCTCGTCACCATTTTGCACGCCATCGTCGCAGCTCGGACCGCTGCTTCCACCAAGGCAGAAGCTCGTGGTTTCTTGTGATCCAAATGCCCCACCACTTGCCAGTGTAGTCGATCCATCCACTAGACTATATGAGCCATTGCCATAGGCACAGCAGATACCATCACCGTAGGAGTCAAATATGGTGAAATCATAGCAATCGTCAGCTGCACATATAGCTTCTGTATAGGTAGTACCCGCCTGTGCGTACGGCCCTCCAGATGCTATCACGCTGCCTGCGTCATTGCGCAGTTCCCAAGTCGTCTCACCTGGGTAATTATCCGTATTGATCGTGAGTGTCAGCTCATTATCTTGGCATCCACTACTACAAGGAGCACAGTCGGGTCCACCACAGTCTACCCCTGTCTCTTGACCATTTTGCACGCCATCGCTGCAGCTCGATCCACCTCCAGCTCCAGCAGACTGTAGTGCTGCCTCCGCATTGACACGACCATTGGCATATTCGCTATCGTTACCGCTTGGACCCATATCTATTGCTGTATTATAGAGAATATCTCTCAGCTCCGTAGATGTAAGAGCGTCGTTGTACCCTAGGACCAGGGCAGATACTCCTGCAACTACTGGACATGCAGCAGATGTACCACCAAATCCTCCCGTGTAGTTCCCACTGGCATATCCAGCACTGCCCATGCGGTCAGTCGTCCTTACACCAGCTCCAGGCTGAGGTGACACCGCGTTACTCGGTGCCATGATATCTAGATCACTACCGTAGTTACTATAGCTCGAGCGATTGCCTTGATTAGTGAAGGCGCCCACGGCGATAGCCGTAGACACATTAGCTGGGAAGTCTACACAACTCTTATAGCCATTGCCAGATGCGAAGATGACCATGCATCCCTTTCCGTTTCTACCATTGTTATTGGCGTCAGTGATAGCATTTGCTATATTGGAATAGTAGGCCGTACATGACGTGTAGCCCCAGGAGTTACTCAGTACATCTGCACCGTTATCCTTTGCCCACGAGATACCATCCGCTATATCCTGCGTGCTCTCACCACCTACAAATATGTTGACGCTGAGAAGATCCACCAGAGGCGCTACACCGCGCACTCCTATACTATTGTGCGAAGCTGCGATGATACCTGCACACGCTACACCGTGATTACTACCACTTACAGCGTCACCATTACCATTATTGGCAGGTGAAAATCCATTGATGTAGCGACTAGCACCACTAGATGTCTCCAGGTCTTCGTGATCTTCGAGGCCATCATCTATCACGGCAACGGTGATAGATGAGGAGCCCAGACTGATCGCCCATGCTTCAGCCGCATTGCAATCCATATCATTTACGCCTGCATATCCGTCTATAGTCTGGCCCGTATTGTTCATCTGGAACTGATCGGGATAGAGCGGATCAGAATAGTGTGTAAGCTCTGCATAGAAATCAGGATGACTGAAGTCTACAAGACCTGACTCATACAGCTCATTGGCAATAGGCAGCACATCTTTGATGCTCTGCAGCTCTACTCGGTAGACGCCATATTTTTCTATGACTTGACTGTGTGCCACCTTGTCCAATATGTTTTCGATCTCCTGCTGGGCATCCTTTCTACTGGGCTTGTAGACCAGTGTGTGCGTAGGATACATCACGAAGCCATCATCCAATATCAGGGCTGCAGCCGCATCTATGGCATCATATTCTAGACCTAGTAGGCTGATGACATCTTCAGGCTGTGTGATGTCATTACTGGTCTGGATGATTGCATATTTTTTGTGGGGATAGATTTCGAGAGACTGCACGTCTGGGAGGGCCTTGGGCGAACGAGCCAGCAGCTTGAGAGACTGCTGTGACTGGGTGAAGATGATGTGGGAGCTATAGCTCTCTTCCACGCTGATCTGAGATCCTTCGCCGTAGTAGTACGACTGTGCTTGAGTCTGCACGATCGCTAAGGCAACCAGTAGGCAAATAGTAACAAACTGCTTCATTAAATAAAAATTTTAAGGGTAAGAAAATCTATAAGAACTATCGAAAATCAAAATATTCAAGCGACTTTAAGTAATTAGCCCTTAAAGTATGTGAATTATTCAGTAGTACAGCGCTTTCGCGCAAATATGTTAGCGATAGACCAATGACCTGACGTCTAATGGTCAGTCCAGCGGATCACTACAGGAGATCCGTGAGTGCCGCGGCTAGTCATCAAGTCAGTCTCTCAGCCGAACCACCCAGAGTCCCCTCCAGTTACCTAGTAAATCATCATACATATGGATATCTTCATGGGAATCGCATTCATGCTTGCTGGAGTGATGGTCTTCCTGGTCTTTGGCGGACTGGTGAAACCACGCTATAGAGATGGCGTACAACAGGAAAAACACGAAGAGACAGTGCGTAAATACGGAACACTCTATAAGATAGGCGGCGCTTTCCTCTTTATCATGGGTCTGGTGAGATTGCTGACTTGATCACACTCACTCAGCCGTAAACTGTTACTTAGATGTGGTCGCTGTAGTTTTCTTACGCCTAGTGCTCGGACCTTTTCTGCTACCGTGTTTCAGATACACCTGTTGAGCTATTTCCTTTGTTTCTTTCCTTCCCTTGATGCTATACAGCTGACTCTTCATGGCTTTGCTAGCAGAGATATAGTCTACTACTTGTCCTGGATAAGATCCTAGACTTTCCATCCTGTGCCCCTGTATCTCTGCTGGGCTGTACTCTCGCAATTCTGGGATCCACTCTTTGATGAATGCGGTGTCAGGATCTTGATCTATGATCTGCTTGTGCGGACTGTAGACGCGTATGGTATTGATACCTACTACGGCCGCTTGCATCTGGAGTTGTGAGATATGTATACCTGGCTCATAGTCCGTATACAGTCGCGCCATCAGCGGATCCAGACGCTTCCAATCGATATGCAGCACGTGACACGCCGTACTGGTAAGCAGCGCCCGCATCCGAAAATTGATAAATCCTGTAGCTCTCAGACATCGCACGCAAGCATCGACCATCGGAAATCCCGTGCGCCCTTCGTACCATGCCATGATATGCTCCTCGGGAGCGTCATATATGATCTGGTTGTAAGCAGAGTTGAGCGGTTCGTATTCCATCTGCGGCTCCGTCTCAAGTCGCTGGATAAAGTGATCGCGCCAGTGCAGCCTAGCAGTGAACGCGGTCAGAGAGCTTCTCCATCGCTTAGCATCCGCCTCGTCGCTTTCTTTGAGCTGTGCACGGCGTGCCTGGGTGCGCTGATAGACCACTCGGCCAGACACGGTACCCCAAGCGAGATGCACAGACATCCTGGAGCCCGCGGTGAGCGCTGTCACTGGTGAACTGATACCACCGCGGTAAGCTATTCCGCGATCGTATAAAAATGAATTCAAAGTTTCCTCAGCACTACTCTCACTGACTGGCTGCAGCTTACGCTCATGCTGTGAGCTAATACGATCAGCAAAGTCAATTGCTAGATCGTCCGTGCGTACCTCACTATAAGCCTTAGGTATATCCAGTTTCCTTAGCTCCGCGACATCGGGCGTAGCTATGACGTCGCTGCTATAATGCTCTCTCCATAGTCTTGCCCGCTTATCTCTATCCGATAGCCTTCTGAATACACCCGTCTGCCTATACTCGTACCACTTTACGCCATGCTCTTCGCACCACTGAGCCACAGCGATATCTCTCTTATATGTACGATCCACCCCGATCTCTTCATGCGTATATAGTGCATCAAAGGACTGCCGTTCGTAAAGCCGTGTCAGACCGTCAATGACCTCCATATGCATCCAGCCCATCTTCCCTCCTGCTGCCATAACTCTTGAGCGCATATCATTATACGCGCCTGTGATGGCATGGATATGCAACTCTGATGTCTCTGGCGCCTCGATCATTGACGGTTCGACTATGTAAATCATCGCCACGTCGTCGGATCGATCCAGTGCCGCTCGTAGAGCCGGATTATCCAGTAGCCTAAAGTCGCGTTTGAGCCAGTATACTGATTTCATCTGTAGGAGATTCGCTGCTCGTCTGAGAGCATTCCATACATGATGGTTCGATAGAGGGACGAGAGTGTGAGCGCAGTACTCCTCCGCATTTCACTATATCCTACTACTTTATGCCGATTGTAGTCATGCACACTCCACCTATGTCCAGATGAGACAAGATGGAATTCTCACTCCGCGAGTGCCTTGAATTGGCGAAAGCATTTGGACGAAAGTCCACCATAATTTCAAGACCTACATCTTAATGATCTTCTGCACCACTTGCTTCTCTGCGTTGCCATCCCGAGACACTCGCAGCATATATATCCCCGCTCCTAGCTGTGATACATCTATGACTTCCTCATCACCATTTCCTAAGCGGGAGTCCACTATTACCCCAGCGGAATTAATAATATCGAGAGTATATCCCATGAGCTCGCCCTTGACGATAAAGAGATCGTCCACGGGATTGGGGAAAACCTCTATATCCGAGGAAGTCACGACTATATGCGCCGTACTATTTCCACGACGGCCCTGCAACATTGACCAAGCCAATTGTCTGATATAAGCCGCCTGATAGTAAATGGCAGGCTCGGTAATTTGCCAACTTTCACTCGCCACATCATTGAAATCATCATATGCTTTAAGTATGGTCTCTCCCTGCGGCGGTGTGCGGCTGCCCGTATAGTAATGATTGGGCCCACCGACTAGAAATCCAGGAGCTGGTCCATAGGCAGAAGTCTGTGCATTGTCCCAGTCGCTGCCATCATAGAACCAACTGTGATAAATCTCGTCTACACAGCGATCGGCGCCTATATCATAGACATTGGACAGATATAATTTGCCTAGTGGATTCACACCATGGAGGTAGTGGATGTGAGAGATTGCCTTGATGCGATAGAGCGAATCTGGATCCGCCGCTTGATCATAAGTCAGCACGTGGCGATTGAGCATGCCTATGGTGGCTTGATTCATATTACTTCCCCAGCCCATGTAGTATTCTGGTAGATAGCACCTGTAGAGATCTGTATCATCATGACCATAGTAGTTCTCCCAGTCATTGCTGATGAATGCACCAAACGACGCGTATACCTGCTCCGCTGTGCTAGCCGTGTGACCTGGTAGCGTGCCGTAGTGAAGCATCGCGTCTTTGCCCACGCTGTAGTTAACACCCCACTGCTCATCATAGTAGCTAGTAGGATCACCTGGTACATTGGCTTGATCACCGTACTCTTGTGCAAGCGTATGATTGTCATCAAAAAACGCCCTATATGCTACATCGCCAGTGAGCTCATAGAGATGCACTGCTGCCGCGAGAAAAGCAGAGATATAATCGTCCTCACTCCCAAAATCCGCATCGCCAGCTTTGATGATCTGGTCATCACAGTCATACTCGAGAGCATCAGCATCCCAAGCTATCAGGGCATGATCCCAGCAGCTCTCTGCAAGATCACGCAGATCATCCGCATAGTCCTCCCACTCTGTAAAGTCGCCCATCACATACGCTGCGTGCGCGCACATGGACGCCATCACTATAGATGCACTAGGGCACGTGGGACCATAGTATCGCGGATCTGTATTATTGCTCGGTGGATAGTTGGCATTGTGATGCCACTCTATACTGCCCATCTTGATGTGAACGCTTCCATCTGGATTGGCCATTCTCTGGAGCCAGTCGAGCTCCCACTTGATCTCGTCAAGTATGTCTGGTAAGCCATTGCCTGACTCTGGGATGTCCATATCATCATCCCACACCTCGGTAGATTCTCTGTAGGCCCAGAGAAGATTGTGCACAGGTGTGTAGGCGAAAGTGACATACTTATTATAATCTCCCGCGTCAAACCATCCACCTCGGAGATCTCTCTCTAAGCCTGCATTGTCCTGATCATATAGGTAGCGGCACTCTGTGTCCTGTCCAGGATTTTCAAAATTATTAGCGTCGTCCACCCATGGACTCTCTGCGTAGGGAGTGCTCTTGGACATGCCGCAGCGATTGTAGTAGAATATCCGACTCGCCGCGCGCAGCACCTCATCATAGACATCATCGCCTATAGAAAAGACAGCAGAGCTCTGATCGCTATCTGCATCATATAGGTAGTAGGATCCATCCACATCATAACTAGAAAAATCGACCCACCAGCCTCGATCACCACTACGTACAGAGTCGATCAGCCCACCACTCCACTGCTGCACAGCATAGCTCCCTAGCACTTCATCTGTCTCAGCATCACGCAGCTCTAGCTGAGACGGTGCAGTATAGTCCAGGCCGCTATTGGCACCTATCACTGGGTCACTGAGTACAGCCACCTTGCTCGCAAAGGGCGTATATCCCAGCTGGTCTACATGGATATGTGGACTCTGGGCAGACGCATACAGAGTGATCAAGGCGAGAAGCGGAAAAAAGTAGCGCATCGTCAGAAGTGTTTATAATTACTAGACAATCTATGGGTGTTCTGACCCCTACCATATGCCATCACACGAGTAATTGTGATATGATAAAGATAGATCCAGTTCACCAAGTAAAAGTTCTACATGTCGTAATCCACCTTACTACATTGCCACATCTTCCTCTGGCACATAGCCTTCATCGTAGAGGACATTGTCCCTTATGAGCGCTAGACCAAAGGTGATGGCACCGATGCGTCCGATAAACATCAGCGCGCAGATCACGAGTTTGCTTCCCCAACTCAGGATCGATGTGGTGCCTTGACTGAGCCCTACTGTGCTCAGTGCACTAGTACACTCAAATAGCACCTTACCTAGTGGCAAATTCTCTTGCTCTATCATGAGCACAGCCAAGATCCCCAGTATAGCAATCACTCCATAGAAAAAGAATCCCGCCACCGCAAAGAAAATCCGATTGGTAGGTATACGTCTCCCCCTGAAACTGATAAATTTCCTACTCGCTAGGATAGATTTCATCACCGCGATGAGTGCCGTGATACTGGTAGTCTTTACTCCACCGCCCGTACCAGCTGGGCTGGCGCCTACTAGCATGATGACCAGTAGCACCACAGTAGATGCGAGAGAAAACTGAGAATAATCATAGGTATTAAACCCTACAGTGGTGTGAGCGCTCATCACCTGGAAGAGAGCTACGGGCATGGCTTCACTGACTGGCATAGCCCGCAGCAGCGGATCCGTAAAGTATAGCAGGAGTGTTCCTACTACCAGGATGATCAGCGTAGCCCATAGGATAATTTTAGACGTGAGCGTCATGCTCCCACCTTTCCTCGTGATCTTAGTCACAAAATCGAGGATCACGATAAATCCTACAGAACCCATGATCGAGAGAATCGTCAGCGTACCAGTGATCCAGTGAGACTGTACATATGGCTCAAATCCACTATCAAACAAACTGAATCCAGCCGTACAGAAGGCAGATATGCTATGAAATAGCCCATTCCACAGAGGATTTTCTACACCTGCTTGCGCAAATCCATACCACAGGCACAGTGTCCCTATGAGCTCTATTAATATCGTAAAGATGATGACCGTCCATATAAATTGAAATAGCGGATATCGCTTTGGCAAGCCAAACTCCACCTTGAGCAACTTGCCCGATAGCGATGGCAAGTGTCTACGTGTACCGATAAGTACAAACGATGCGAGAGCCATATACCCTAGTCCACCCAGCTGTATCATGAGTAGTCCCACGATCTGACCACCTAGATTGTATACCTGACCAAACGTATCTGGAGCAAGCCCCGTGGTGCTCACCAGCGACACACTCATAAAGAAATGATTCACCAGAGTCGTACCATCTCTATGAAAAATAGGTAGGAGGAGCAATAAGAAACAGAGCAGCGTCAATCCCAGATATCCAGCGATCAAAGTGCGATTCACGCCAGTCTGACTGTCCGTGTATTTATCGATTTTATCTAGGTATGCCTTGATCACATGGGAAGATTTGGGTCTTGATAAGATTACAAGTGGCTATGATGGCGACTTGTTCTACATATGTCTTTCTCGATCATAGCCTTAGATCGACACAGTGCACGAGATGCTGATGCTCGCAGACTTCTCACTCCATATCCACTACCGAACTCGGTAGCGCTTCTATCCGTCTAGGAGATATGGCAAAGAAAAGCGTGTACAAAGACACATTAGAAAAAAATCACCCCGGAGACGAAGAATTCCATCAGGCCGTCCACGAAGTGTATGAGGATATCATGCCCACTTATAAGAGGAGCAGCGCATATAAGACATCCTCCATATTGACGCAGCTCATGGAACCAGACCGGATCCTTCGATTCCGCGTTTCTTGGCAAGACGACAAGGGAAGCATCCAAGTCAATCGCGGATGGCGTGTGCAATACAGCAATGCCCTCGGAGCGTACAAGGGTGGTTTGAGATTTCATCCGACGGTCAATGAAAGTATACTAAAGTTCCTCGGATTTGAACAGTGCTTTAAAAATGCCCTCACTGGCTTACCCATGGGCGGTGCCAAAGGCGGCAGCGACTTTGATCCTAAAGAGAAAAGCGAGGCAGAGATATTGCGATTTTGCCAAGCATTTATGTCCGAGCTATACCGCTATATAGGACCACATATAGATGTACCCGCTGGAGATATCAATGTAGGCGCCCGTGAGATAGGCTACATGCAGGGCCACTATCTCAAGTTGACAAATCGCTGGGAGGGCGCCCTTACGGGCAAAGGCGAGACTTGGGGAGGTAGCGCAGGTCGCATAGAAGCTACAGGCTATGGCCTCATATATTTTCTACAAAATATGCTAGAGGCACACGATGGAAAACTATCAGAAAAAAAGATTTTGATTTCGGGAGCTGGTAATGTCGCACTACATGCGGCAGAAAAGTGTCTCGCAGAAGATGCCACTGTGCTCACAGTATCAGATAGCGGTGGCACACTCTACTTTAAGGACGGCCTCGACGAGACTACCTTAAAAAAAATTAAGAAAATAAAATTAGAAGAATACGGAGCCTTAAAAGATGTCAAAGAAGGCTCCTACAAAAAAGGGAAATCGCCCTGGGATATCGCAGATGCCGACATCGCGCTGCCCTGCGCCACACAAAATGAAATCGATAAAGACGCTGCCAAAAAACTCGTCAACAGAGGAATTAGCTTCCTCGCAGAAGGAGCTAATATGCCCCTCACAGCAGATGCTCAGCAACATATAATTTCCAAGGGGATCATCTACGGCCCAGGCAAAGCAAGTAATGCTGGCGGTGTTGCCGTCTCAGGACTAGAGCGCACACAAAATGCCTCCATGGCACCTTGGACTCGCGAGGAAGTCGATGAAAAGCTAAGATCCATCATGGCGGATATACACGATCGCTCCGTAGAGCACATCAGACGCTCTGATGGCATCTACCACTACCGCAAAGGGGCCAATATCTACGCATTTACCAAACTCGCCGATGCACTCGTAGCATATGGCATTAAATAAAATAAAATATGTCAAACCAAAAGACAGTCATCATCACAGGATCAGGATCGGGAATCGGAAAAGCCGCTGCAAAGCGATACATCGACGACGGATGGAATGTAGTGCTAAATGGTAGGACCCTAGAAAAACTACAAGAAGTCAAAAAAGCTATCAATCAAGATGATCGCGTACTCATCGCTCAAGGTGATGTCTCCCAAAGCGACGATGTAGATGCTATCATCCGCAAAACAATGGAAAAATACGGTAGCATAGACGCTGTAGTGAATAACGCTGGAGTCGGAGTCATGGGTGTGTTCCAGGATGCCACCATAGAAGACTGGGAAAAAGTCATCAATATCAATGTAGGCGGTAGCTTCAGAGTAGCCAAAGCCGCCTACCCACACCTAAAAAAATCTAAAGGCTCCATCGTCAATGTCAGTAGCGTAAGTGGCCTGGGTGGAGACTGGGGCGCATGCGTGTACAATACATCCAAAGGTGCCGTGAGCAACATGACCCGAGCCATGGCACTCGACTGCGCCAAAGATGGCGTCCGCGTCAATGCCGTAGCACCATCCCTTACATGGACAGAGATGACGGGTGGTATGAAAGATAATGACGATCTTATAGAAGATTTTGAAACTCGCATTCCCATGGGACGAGGTGCCAAGCCCGAAGAAATCGCTGACGTCATCGCTTTTCTTACACATCACGACGCTCGATTCGTCAATGGTGTCATCCTCCCAGTGGATGGCGGACTTTCCGCCTCCAATGGCCAACCACCGCTGGATCAGTAGGATACATCGAAGCGCAAATAAATCTGTGCCCGGATAGTATGCTCGAGCACACGTACTTCGCTTTTGGGCGAAAGCCTGAAAAAATAAAATAAAAAAAAGG
>JAHDBH010000318.1:276-1043 GCA_020630495.1 Saprospiraceae bacterium | reverse complement strand
TCTCCACACTTTATTGTAGATTCCATCAAGATTAGTATGTCCGATGTTGATCTTCCCTGAAGTGGGTTTGTAGAATCCCAGTAACAGCTTCATCAAGGTAGTCTTACCGCTTCCGCTCGTGCCAACTATTGCGGTCACTTTGCCACGAGGAATCGTGAGATTGATATCCTGTAATACTCTATCTGAGATCGGGGAGTATCGAAAGGCAAGATTGGACAGTACTATATCTCCCGAGGGGACGGTAACCAGTTTTGGGATGTCTGCAGCCTCTTCATTATCAGTGTTATGGATTTCTGACAAGCGCTCGAGGCTGATAGATGCATCCTGTGCTGATCGGATAAAGCCGACAAGCTGCTGAAGTGGACCATTGAGCTGACCGATGATGTATTGGATGGCTAGCATAGCTCCTAGGCTGATCTTGCCCTCTAGCACTGAGGTCGCCGCTATGAAAGTAATAAGTATGTTTTGAGCTGATTGATAGAGAGGGTACCGCCATCCTGATACTGGGTAATGGCCAGAGATGTCATCTGCGCTTTGAATAGTTTGGCTTGTATATGGGCCCACTTCCAACGACGCTTAAGCTCTGAACCTTGTAGCTTGATCTCTTGCATGCCGTGGATGATTTCTATCAGAGAATCTTGATTATCGGCCATCTGCTGGAACATCCGATAATCGACTTTCTTTCGCTGCTTTAAGAAGACCACAATCCAGAGAATGTACAAGATACTCGATATGGCAAAAATTGCGAATATCTGATAGGAGTATAT
>JAHDBH010000318.1:0-266 GCA_020630495.1 Saprospiraceae bacterium | reverse complement strand
ACGATGCCAAACACAACAAGATTAACTGACGATAGCAGTACACTAAGAGTTGTGCGTGAAAGAAAACTCTCGATTCGTTGGTGATCCCCTATTCTCTGAAGCAAGTCTCCGATGTTCTTGGCATCGAAGAACCCTAGGGGTAGCTTCATCATCTTTCGCAGAAAGTCAGAAATGAGGCTCACATTGATACGAACACTCATATGCAGTAGTATCCAACTCTGGATAAACTGTACCACGGTCTGACCTACGAACATCATTAATTGTCC
>JAHDBH010000107.1 GCA_020630495.1 Saprospiraceae bacterium | reverse complement strand
CCCATTTGCGCGAAAGCGCAGTCTGATACACCATCACTACCCTCATCCAACACTACATCCATAGGACACATCAGCGATATCGGCATCGTGTCTATGATGCTGACGTAAGCAAAGCACTGGCTCGTATTACCAGCGGCATCAATGACGGTCACCCATACGGTGATGGGGCTATCTTCTATATCTGCATCAGTGAATAGCAAAGTATCCACCGAGGTCACACCGCCATCCATACTGAGACTGATCGACGCTATACCACAATTATCAGTACTAGCTCCTGCAAGGCCGGAGGTCCCCACACCACCTGTACAGTCACTGCTAAGAGATACAGTCACGTCTCGGCATACAGCGACAGGAGCTTCCTTATCCTCGACTACTACATTATAGAAACATGTGTCAGCATTACCCTCAGCATCTGCGATGCGAACTGCTACCATGGTAGCGCCAAGATCAAACATGCTACCACTTGGATCAGTGCTCGAGAATGTGGCTCCGCCGTCTAGGCTATAGCTTACGATCAACTCCTCCAGAGACTCACAATCATCCACAGCAGATACCACAGGTAACTGCACGAACGCAGCGCACATACCAGGCTGTGTAGGTACTATGATGTCCTGCTCTGGGCACCCCAGAAGCACGGGAGCTTGATCATCCACTACCTCAACAGTAAAGGAGCAGGACCCTAGGTTTCCAGCATCATCGATAGCCGTAATAATTATAGTAGTCACGCCCTGCTCAAAAGCAAGACTCAGCGGCACTGACGAGGCACCTGATTGCAGTGCACTCATCAATCCGTACTCGCCATCAAAGGTGTTGTCAGGTCGAATGAGTGAATAATACCAATCCGTCACACCACAATTATCCTGAGGCACAAGCAAATTAAAAGAGTAAACCACCTCACACTCTCCAGACATGTCCTCACTCGTACGTAGTATGGTATCGAGACCGGTACATGCTACCTCAGGCATCACATCGTCTATCACGGTCACCGTGATCTGACATGAGCTACTATTACCGAGGGAGTCTACAGCTGTCCACGTCACCGTAGTCTCGCCCAGAGGGAACAGAGCACCTTCTAGTGTCGTATCAGCGGGAGCAGCGGCAAAGTCGTGTGTCAGTGATGCTGGCATACCACAGTTGTCCGTAGCAGTAGCATCCAGAGCCGTAGAGCTCATGAGGTGAGCACAATTATCCATAGCGTCATCCGTATCTGCAAATACTGAGGTAGTTACTGCACATGATATCATCGGTGCAGATCTATCGATCACCACCACAAAAAAGCAGCAAGTATCACTCTGAAATCCGTCGTTATCTTCATCCGTAGACTCTACTGCCACGTAGCACACCTGTGTAGTATCTAGGGCAAAAGTCTCGCCGCTAGCATCATCCATACCCATGGAGAGCGTGTCACCAGCCAGTGATATCACGAAGTAACTTATCTCAACGGGGCAATTTTCTTGCAGACCAGCAAGACTCAACTTTTCAGCTGGCGCCGTCCATGTACAAGTCTCATCAGCCTCCGCCATGACCCAAGCAGGTGGACATACGATGAACGGTGTCTGGGTATCGATGACCTCGATCACAAAACTGCACGTATCAGAATTACCTGATCCATCGACAACTGCATATACCACCGTATAGATACCGACCAGAATGTCTGAGCCAGGCATAGGTCCATCAATTTGCTCGATCGTCGAGATAGCACAATTGTCCATTACATCAGGTACGCTCCATATCGCTCCACCAGAACAATTATCTGCATCAGCGGCAACACTGATGGTGTCCGTGGGACAAGCTATGAAAGAAGGGGCGATAGTATCCAGCACAGTCAGTGCTGGCGTACATGTAGCAGTGTTGCCACTCATATCTGAGACCACGACCGTAAGCGTCTGTACAGCACCCACACTGCTACAGTTTAAGTGAAGTACTTCGGCGCCATCGACAGTCAACTCTAGGTCCGAGCTGCAATTATCGCTGCTCATAGCATCAAACATGGATACATCCAACTGAGCATTGCCGAAGGCATCAAGATACACCGTAAGATCCTGACAGTTCACCTCTGGAGCTTGCTCGTCGACCAGAGTTACACTAGCGGTACAAGTGCTGATATTACCCGCAGTATCGATTACCTGTACGACGACTGCTATGGGGCTTTCGCCCAAATCGGTCTCATCGAAAATCAAGGTATCTACATAGGATTGACCTCCGTCTCTGGAAATCAGTAGAGTATCTATACTACAATTATCAGTGCTCAAGGCGCCAATCGTGTAAGGCCCGATTCCAGCCATACACATATCGTCAAGAGACAAGACGACGTCTGTACATATCGCAGAGGGCGGCTCTTTATCGTTGATGATGACAGAAAATTCGCAGGTGTCGCTGTTCCCAGCTATATCTGTCACTCGGACTTTGACCAGAGTTGTATCTATCTCAAAGAAGGTGCCACTGGGACTCTCTTCTGTCCAGGCTAACTCACCCACCATGTACTCTACGAGAATGCTGTCTGCAGGACTACAATCATCAGCGACATGCAGGCTCGGAAGATTTATCGTAGCCCCACACCATCCTGGATCATTAGCAAATATCAGATCCGAAGGGCAAGTGATAGTAGGTGCTAAGGTATCTGCAATGACACGCAGTATGATCGAATCAGAAGACACGCACAGACCATTGCACACGGTATCTAGCGTATAGGTAAATACGATGAGACTACCCACATCTGCTGCTACTGGCTCATAGACAATCACTTGACTAGAATCGTCATCAAGGGTGCCAGCTCCAGAGGTAGACCATGTGCCCTCTATGGTATCAGGTCGGACGATTGCGTCGATGACGACTTGCTGACCGAGCCAGACGATGGGCTCTGCTCGCACATCTACGACGGGACAGGAGACCGGCACCACAACTTCTATCAGCTCCTCACAGACACAATTGGTAGCATCTGATAGGATAAAGCTCACACCATTTTCGCTCTGACAGATAGAAGAGAAAGTACCCTCAAACACTACAGAGTCTCCTACTGCGATAGGACCGTCAATAGAAATGATCTCCACGGGACTTCCAAGCCGATTACCAAAATCATCGTTGCAGTACACCTCGAGGACGAGCGTAGATCCCGTGACTAAGTCAACTGAGTCAATCCCTATGACCCCACTGTAAGCATACTCGGTACCAGTATCGACTACCTTGAGCTGAGACAAGACTGGGACAGGCTTCAGGACATTGATCGTATCAAAGCCATCGCCAGATAGCGAGCTAAAAGCTGGACAATTCATCATGATATCATCACAGAATACATCTGCCAAGACATCCGTACGCACACTGAGTAGATATGGTGCACTTGGATCACAAGCTATCATGTCCTGCGCGTCTATCAGAAAGCTCATATCTATCGAATCCCCATTTCCCATTCCGTCTGGATGAGTGAAGAAATATTCTAGTTCTCCACTGGGCAAGGTGATAATCGTGTCTGGCCCTGTCGGGCAAAAGGAAGTCTGGCAATTGATCGTACTGAAGTCAGGTATGATCTCACTCGGCATAGTAAATATGACACGGTCAGTCATGGAGTTGGATAGATTAGTACCTTGATGAATGATCTTAAGATTCACTTCACTCATAGAGTCGCCACAGGCGTACACCGTATCCTGCACGTCCAATGTTATATCATTGAGATAAGGCGCCTCTACGCCATCTATGTCTACAGGAAATCCAAGGACTCTCTCACCTGTGCCTTGGACTAACTCGCCGCATGCTGTAATACCAGACTGAGTAGCGGTAAAGCCCTCTGTGTCCGAGATGTCACAATTGGCTTGAAAGAGCATCCGTATGATGACAATATTCTCTGGTGCATCTAGAATACCAGGCACGGACTGACCGTCCGCAAAGTTGGTAGAGTCAGCGAGTGCCAGAGGCACACTGTATTGTGGTGTTCCGATCTGAGAGATCAGTAGATCGTCTGCAGCCTCATCAAATGCTCTGACGGGCGTGCCCTGTGGATATTCTATGGTGGCAGAGCCCGCTACATAGTCGAGTCCAAATGTTCCTCCGCCAGCAGGATTGTTAATATCCAGCTGACCATCAAAAACCTCACCTTCACGACTAGAAATAATGCATATCTGTACAGGAAAAGGCTCACAGATCGTGACGTCAGAGCTATCATATAGGGGACCATCTGGATCAAAAGGATCAGCAGGAGTCTCGCTCAGCGCTTTGATATCCACAGACAGGCCAGCGCCCTTAGGTTCTACAAATAAATTGATCTGATCGATACAGCCTTCCTCTAATCCCTCTATCGTCGTAGGATATCCTGGGCAGTCTTGACCATAATAGACATTCCACTGATCTATATCACAGCTAGAATAGCTGGAGCATAAAGCAAGGTTTATCTCCTCCTGCTCATCAATAAGCCCTATGCGGTAAAATCCATTGGCATCCCTCGGGATGATGGTATCTGCATCTACATTTTTCAGCGCAAGACTATCTAGACCTAGCTCACCCGATGGTGACTCTAGAAATATCCAGCTATTTTCAGAAGGACTCGTAAAGGAGATATTCTCCAGCCTAAAATCCCATCTCGCCACATCAGAAATTCCACTAATCGTAGGGTTGGCAGTACTGGCTTGCAGTACAGGAGCATTGTACTGGTAGAAGTATGGGATAGTGTTGGCTCCTACGATGCCATCAAAATAAGTACCCTCGCCGCGATGTATGAGACTTCCGGCATTGTTAGAATTGTCAGAAGTAATAAATGCAGCCGAGCAAGTCGGAGTAGCTAAGTGCTCTATGTCAAATCTAAAACCGTCGTCAGAAGGAAAATTATTACTCTGGCACGGATCATAGAATGAATTATTAGGCGCTGTGGTCAGATCAAAAAGATAAACTGTACCGCCATCAGCCTGGACAAAACTAGAATTTGGTGTAATGGGATAAAATTCTTGGCTGACAAAACTCCCAGAGCCATTTGTCCTGCGTATGCGCACGCGAGTTGACTCATACGTGTACCCTGCAGGAATTACTAGCTGCAAATTTTCTATCGTAAAGTGATTACGATATTCAAATGGGAAATAATTGATTCCAAGAGCTGCACCTGGATCCATATCCAAATCAAAATAATTTGTCGTATTAAGAGTCTCACAACCATCAAATGTGAGGTCGCGTCTTGAACCATTAGTCAGGAGCATATCATTGGTAATGATCTGACCTGTCGCGTTTCCGCAATAAAAGGCATCTACGTCTCTTATGGGATTAAAAATATCCCCTACGCCATCGACGGAGGCAAATATTTCATGTCCCACTTGATTGATCTGAGGTGTGGTAGACCCAGTGGCTCCCACCAGGTAAAGCGCTTCAAAGCAGATGCTATCACCATTGCGATATCTATCATCTGCATAGGGAACACCTATGGTGGCATAACTCAGGTCGTATACGTGATTATCATCTTGATCCGATCGCGTGATCGCCATAGTGCTATACACGGGCTGACCAGCTCTCTGAACAGTCACAGTGGCCGAGATCGGAGTGTAAAGCGTCATATCCAAACTATCCTCCACATAGAGAAAAGGAAATCCTTGCATAGGAATCGTATCGCCAATTCGCATGAGAACTTTGCTCCTGATGGTATCACCACGGATGGTCTTGTCAAGTCTAAGAAGTGAGCTGTCCACGACACCCGTAAATTCTCCTTGTATACCGTCACATGCTAGATCTGCAGCCATATCCACATCAAGCACTCCGTCACAATCATTGTCTTCATCTGGACAGCCATTGTCATCCATATCTAGTGAGCCTATATTGGTTCTTTCCACCGTATATGCGACGTAAGCAGCTCCCTCACAAGGTCCAGGGCAATTGAGGGCAAAGGGTAAAGCCACACAGGTCAGAGCCATAGAGCATGGGCCATCGTTGCAGTCGCCCGCAGGCTCTGGTACGAATCGAAGTTCATAACTGAAAACAGTATTGGCACAGACCTCACTACAGTCAGTCATAAAGCCCATCATCACTTGACCACCAGTGATACTAAACACTCCTGTAGCAGAATTAAAACCAAAATCATCAAGAGTCCACCTGACCTGAAAACTGTCATCCTCTATCGAGATGAGTGACGGAGCTATTTCTACTCCACCGTCTTCAAGTACAATTGGATCAGTAGGCGTGGGATCTATACAGTCGGGATATCTTCCGATAAGCTCAAAGTATCCAGCGGAGCTCGCTACTAGGGAAGTGGAAGAAAAGGTGGTAAAATCGATGCTGCCAAATTGCACATCGCCTGGAAAAAAGGTAGATGGCATGGAGGTCACCTGATTATAGGATAAGGTGCGGCTTTCACCTGGAATCTCGAGTCTACGCTCGTTGCTACAGCAGATGTTATCAAATATCACGTCCGTCTCACTAGAGTTGATTCCACCCCACCGGGCAAATCCAAACCAATTGTCATCTAGGCATACAGATTCGTCCGGGCAGCACTTATAAAAATTCATGCAGAGCGTAATGCTTTCCCCAGGATCTAGTGTATCAGGAAAAAATACACCAATTCCAAAATGCGCTAGTGTACCCGTTCCAGGAGGCAAAGTAGATTCTTGACCTAGACAACCAAATCTATCTGGATTCTCACCACCTCGAGTAAAGTAAAATTCATCTACTGAAATCGGCACCACGGTACCATCAGGCTGCACGTAGGATACAGTGGATGTGTCTATACCACCAAATTCTGTACGCGCCACACGATACCTTATATACATCTTAGTGGCTGGCCCAAATCCCTCATTGGTCAAAGTAACCTTAAATGTATCTGGAGCCTCACCATACCCATAGCAGGTACTGACAATCTGCTCACTGTTGATGACGATATTGGGCTCATTGAGGTCGAGACCTACATTGGCTATACCGTCATTATAAAACTGGCAGATCTCATCATTGCATCCATAGGCCACAAATGGCTGGGAGGTAATACCATTATTATTACAAGTCATCACGACGACGCAATACTCGATATCGATACCTTGATTAGTACCAAGACTATCGATGCCAGCCGCTACTAGGTCTGCATTACTCACTTGCACAGTAGTTGTATCCCCTGATATCACTCCGTCACCAAGGGCTATGGCTGCACCGTCTGGATCCAGAACAAAAGTGCTAAAAAACAACTCGCCAGATGGATCGATATCACCATAGCTAAATTCATTGACATGACCAAAACTGGAGTTAAATACTGTCACGCGCCGCTTGAGCGTGTCGGTAGCTTGAGTGGCATTTTCTGGAGTCGTTGTGATATTGATCGCGCTCAGCTCTGCATAGAGTACGTCATGAGATACTGTATCGCTACCAGCTACATCTACTGGCATAGAGGCACCATCTAGAAGTACCACGGTATCTACAAATACACCGCCATCGATCTTGGCAACTCGAGCATCACATGTCGCTGTACGCTCAAAACTCAATATGATAGTCTCGCCACTTCCTAGGGTCCCGATATCAAACAGAGGCCTTCGTGGATCACTGCCGACATAGCTCCCTCCTACTTCTGTGCCAGGTACGATCTGCACACCATT
>JAHDBH010000317.1 GCA_020630495.1 Saprospiraceae bacterium | reverse complement strand
TAGCAGTATTTAGGAGAGAGCATTTTAATGCGGCTCATCGATTACACAATCCAAGTTGGTCAAAGGAAAAAAATGAAGCCGTTTTCGGCAAGTGTAACAATGAGTATTATCATGGTCACAACTATGAACTGATCATCAAGGTGGTCGGTGAGCCTGATCCTGACACTGGCTATGTCATTGATATGAAGGTGCTGAGCGATCTTATCAAAGAGCATATCACAGATCGGTTTGACCACAAGAACTTGAATCTGGATGTCGCCGAATTCAAAAATCTAAATCCTTCAGCTGAAAATATCGCTATCGTCATTTATAATATTCTAAGAGACAAAATTGATTCACAGTTTGACTTAAAAGTTACACTATATGAGACACCCAGAAACTTTGTTGAGTACCCAGCTTAATGGTCTGACCATCGAGGAGATCGGTGATGAGCATATAGGCACCTCTTATGATACGCCTATGAGGCCTGATGCATTCGATATGGATGACGAGCTGAAAATGACTTTAATCGAAGACAAGTTCAGAGACATCATGGAGATCATGGGACTGGATCTGACCGATGATAGTCTCTCAGGCACTCCGAGGAGAGTGGCTAAGATGTATATCAAAGAGATATTCAGCGGACTCAATCCTGATAACAAACCGAAGATCGCCCTCTTTGATAATAAGTATCAGTATGATGAGATGCTCGTCGAAAAGGATATCACTTTCTACTCTAACTGTGAGCACCACTTCGTCCCGATCATCGGTCGAGCTCATGTAGCCTATATCTCTAGTGGCAAGGTGATCGGACTGAGCAAGATCAATCGCATCGTACAGTACTACGCTAAGCGACCTCAGGTCCAAGAACGACTCACGGTGCAGATAGCTAATGAGCTAAAAGATATCATGGGTACGGAGGATGTCGCTGTAGTGATCGATGCTGAGCACCTCTGCGTATCATCACGAGGAGTGCAAGATGTCAATAGCAGCACCGTCACGGCCCAGTTTCATGGCAAGTTCAAAAATGAAGCTACCCGTAGCGAGTTCTTGTCCTATATCAACGGTC
>JAHDBH010000316.1 GCA_020630495.1 Saprospiraceae bacterium | reverse complement strand
TGACGAGGAATATAAGCGAGGTGGATGGAGCAGGGCGCGAAAAAGTATGGGCTATCAGGAGAGTGATGTGTGGCGAAGGTGGGATTTGTATTGTGGTGAGGAATTAATTGACGGGGCTAGTAGGAATAGAGTATGGCTGGTAGAAATATTTTGGTGGCTTAATAGCCCTTACATTCCTCTAGCATCACTGCATTTGGTGTCATCTTGCCTGTTTTGGGGTGCCTTCTGTCTTCAAGAAAAAAGCTTACGTTAAGACCTTTCTTAAGTAATACAGAAGGAATCTTGGCATCCCTAGTCAAAAAATGATAGCTTGGACCTTCGTCGACCTTGACAAATCCTGAGGCTCCATGGGGAAACAGCACATCTATGACTCCATTGAGTTTCTCTCTGTCGGAGTATTCTGCTTCTATCCATTGATGCCTTACACAAGCGATGAATTCTTCTAGCTCTGACTTTGACATGACTACCATGTCCTTCATGGACAGATGATCGGCTAAGCTTTGGGGAATAGAGTAATCTTGAGACTTTCTAAGCTGATAGGCCAATTGGTAATTTAACTGTGCAAGCTCTGTAGCTTTTTCCTCCATGTACACGTCACCTAAGTCCTCGATGAGATTTATCTTGTAGTGGACATCTCCATGACAGAGTAGAGCGTCTATCATGATCTCGTGAGCTTTCTCGATATTGCCGAGCTTGAGGTAAAGTGCTCCTAGCTCGTGAAGCGTATACCACTTATGCATTACTTCAGGAATCTGCTCATACTGCTCGACACCTTTGTCATAGTATCCCAATCTTGCATAACATATTCCGGCTCTTCTGAGAAACCACAACTCATTTCCATAGTGAAGCGTTTCTAATATCGCTAGTGCCTGATCGCTATACTGTATGCACGCATCATAATCTTTGAGTTCCATGGTGACTTTGGTGGCGATCATGAAATATCGCTCGAGCTGCGAAGCAATCACACGCTCTATTCCATCAACTGTAAACTTGTATGGCTCTGTTGATAGATGATCTGGTGAAAGCCTGTTTACCCAATGATATATGG
>JAHDBH010000106.1 GCA_020630495.1 Saprospiraceae bacterium | reverse complement strand
TCAGGCAACGTAGCTGGACTAGCTATGGGTGCTTCCTCATCGGATACCACGATGACCTGCCTCGCCGTATCGCTGTTACCCGCGGGGTCTGTGGCGATCCAAGTACGAGTAAGTTGGAAGTTGTTAGCACAATTGAATGTATCTACTGTCTCAAAAAACTCGATATCAATTATCTCACAATTATCAGATATGACTGGATCTACAATAGCTGGTATCTCATTGCCACAAGCGACAGATGCATCCGGTGCTACTCCTGTAATAGTAGGATTGATCTCATCAATCGTCACGGTAAACATGGAACTATCACTACAGCTGATATCGCTAGCGGTATCACCTACGATGTAGTAGATCACATAGGTACCAGTCTCATCTGCTACTAAGACATCTCCACTGACTACAGCTGTAGAACCACCTGTTCCTCCAGTTCCTGGTGCGGCACCGCCTACCCACTCAAAGCGTCCACCAGGCGTAGTCTCGCCAACGATGAATGCCTGCGTGAGATCTGTCTGTCTATTGATTCCCTCGCAGCTACTAAAGTCTTGCGTGATAGCATTGACAGTATCTATTTGTATCACTTCTACGACGAAATCACACACTGTCTGATTACCAGCAGTGTCCTCTGCCATGTAAGCAACGGTATAAACTCCTGGGCTCAGCTCTGTACCAGGTCTAGGGCCCGCGATCTGCTCGATCGTATCCAGTGCACAATTATCTGTAGCTACTGGAGTACTCCATATCGGAAGTATCTCACAGAGGAATGGATCTACACCTACGGTAAGGGTGTCTGGACATACGATAAACTCAGGAGCAACATCGTCAAGGACGGTTACCATGAAACTGCATGTAGTGTCATTGCCTGCTGCGTCGTAGGCGAGATATATAATCTCCGTCGTTCCTACAGCCATACGTCTAGAAGCTGGGATCATGGAATCAATCATACCGATTCCTGTCAATTGCAGTATTCCAGTAAATATGTCAAAAGGACCATCAATGGTACCATCAGGATTTATGTAAGTGACTGTATATCCTTCCAGTCCACAATTATCCATTGGCGACGGATGCGTCCAATTAACGATTGTATCACATGACGTAGTCGCAGTACTGAATGGCCCAAGATCATCTGGACACTCTAATACTGGCGTCTCTGTATCAAGCACAGTGATCGTAAACCCACAAGTATCCATGTACCCACATGCATCCTGAATCATAAAGATGTTTTCTGTGACACCTACGGGAAAAACACTTCCACTTGGTAAACCTGCAATCTGCACCACAGGTGTGGCTTGAACCAGAGATCCATTTAAGAATGTCGGAATGGTCACTTGACCAAATCCCTGACCAGAATCACAAGTTACCGTGGTCGTCGAGGCTCCACAGCTAGCATCTGCACTATAAACGTACGTATCACCAAATGATGGATTAAAGTTTGCTCCTAGTGGCCAACCAGAATCTGATGTCGGCTCTACTTGAAATTCTACTAGTACATGACTGCCAGCCGGAATAACTGTGCTCACAGGAATGACCTGTGAATCACCTATATTACTAGGACCATACGTCAGTGTACCCATCGCATCAGGAGTGAGCGTGCTATAAGGAATCGTACACACACCCGTAAGATCTCCCGTAATATAGACGCGAGCAATTATTGTAGTAGTACCAATTGAAGTTGTAAAGGATTTAAATTCTACACTCTCTAGATCAAAGTCCTCTGTCATAGCGCTAAGATCAAGAGATGAGAAATAATTGATTCTCTCCTGGAAATTTCCTCCTCCACATCCATAGGCTGATACAATTGAGGTATCCGCTGTATTAACGATTCGCATCATTGCTCCCGAAGCAGAACCCTGAGAGCCTGCAATAGTATTTCCGCAGAAGTCGCTATAAGCTATCGTATCATACTCCACCACTGCCCCACACATACCAGGATCATTCATCACCACAGTATCTGATGGACAAGTAAGTACTGGCGGAGCATCTACCGTAACGGTAAACATACTCGTATCGCTACAGCTAATCGCACTTGCTGTATCCCCTACGATATACATGATCACATAAGTACCGCTGTCCTGAGCAACTAAATTGTTACCTCCGATGACACTGGCCGCTGATCCAGTTCCACCCATACCAGGTGCTGATCCTCCAGCCCACTCAAATCTTCCTCCAGCACTAGTGGTAGATGTCCAGGCTTGTGTAAGATCTGTCTGCTGATTATATCTCGCGCATGATTTAAAATCTTCTGTGCTCGCATCCACTTCATCAATCTGGATGATCTCAAGTATAAATGTGCAGGTCGACGTATTGCCGGCTGTGTCACTGGCTGTATAGGCTATTTCATAAATTCCAGGACTGAGCTCCGTACCTGGTGTGGGACCTGACATTTGCACGACAGTGTCCATCGCGCAATTATCCGTCGCTACTGGAGTACTCCATATCGGAAGTATCTCACAGAGGAATGGATCTACACCTACGGTAAGGGTGTCTGGACAGTTAACGAATACTGGTGCTTCATCATCAGTCACTGTAACTGTGTATGAGCAAGTGTCGCTATTGCCAGAGGCGTCTGCCGCATAGAAGGTCACTGTTGTGACACCTACTTCGAAGCTTCTAGGAACTATGCTGTCGGATGTTCCAGTGGCTCCTGACACAAATAAGGTGGAGAGATCCTGAGGTCCTTGTACACTTCCGTCTGGATTGGTAAATGTCACGACGTATTGATCGATAGGACAGTTATCTGATACTTCTGGCAGTTCTAATGAGACAAGTGCCTCGCAGTTACCACTTTCGTCCGCACTAGAAGTAACCGCTACATCTGCTGGACATTCCAATAGAGGTGGAAGTGTATCAAGTACTGTCACTATGAAACTGCATGTATCAAAATTTCCTGCCGCATCAGTAACGACGATAGTATTTATCGTTTCTCCTAAAGGATAGGTAGAACCACTAGGTAGACCACTGACTTGTGTCTGTACCAAAGGCGCAAAAGGGCTAAACGAAATCCTGACTAGTCCGTCTCCAGACTGAACTCCGTCAGCCATCATACCCATGTTCACACCACCGACGTAATTGCTACCGCCAGCGCCGCCACCACCGGCACCTTTCTCATTTCCTCCACAAAATGAAGTACCGGCGGAACCGCCGCCACCACCTCCGCCTTGTTCGAAACCACCGCCGCCGCCGCCGCCAGCTGGTATCGTCGAAGGACTTCCAAAACAGCAACACCCCTGACCATCTCCACCATCGGCTCCGCTTCCTGCGGTTCCAGAAAAGCTTTGGCACCCAATGCCTTCTGCACCTGCTACACCGAGCATTCCACCAAATCCACCACCACCATTTGCAGATGTAACCCCATCCATGCCTGGTTGACCACCTCCAGCGCCACCGTTGCCACCCATGTAGGCCGGTTCACATCCTGAAGCACCGCCGCCGCCGCCGCCGCCAGCAACGATTACACGATCTGCCAATGTCGTACCCCCAAGACGTATGTCTGAGGCTCCGCCACCACCTCCGCCTTCTCCCATGGCGTTATTTTGATTTGGTCCTGTAATTCCTCCACCAGATCCACCTCCGTTGTATCCAGCTACACTGCCTACTGCAGCTCCACCGACATATATACTCAATATGTCACCGGGAGTGACTGCTAATTCTCCAGAACTAAACCCACCTAAACCGCCAGCACCTGGAGCAGCTCCGCCAGATCCGTTCGCTCCTTGAGCTCCGTATGCTTCAACGAAAACAGTTGTCACACCCGCTGGAACTTCAAATTCTTGTACGCTTCCAGTAAATCCAAATTCCTCCGTTCCAGGAGGCACTACATCCATCAATATACCATCACAAGCATCTACTGCCTCCACTTCAAACTCAAAAACGACGGCACAAGCATCAGCTGGCGCATAGATAATAGTATCTGACGGACAGATTACTTCTGGAGCAGTCACATCCTCCACTACTACATCAAAGCAGCAAGAACTTGTCTGCATACCATTAGCATCCTCGGTGATGGTATAGCAAACGGTGCTAGTCCCCAGCTCAAAGACAGTACCCATGGCACTACCAGGAGTACCAGCAGCTACCGTGGTAGCACCAGTAATCTCATGAGTGAGGGTAAAATCACAGTTTTCGTCAGAGAAATTGACATCTACATTAGCATCAGATACCCACTGGCACATGTCATCGCTTGCCTCTGCTGTGACCGTATTACTAGGACATAGGATTACTGGATCTTGATTATCAGTGACTGTGACCATAAAGGTGCAGGTCGCATCGGTATTGACGCCATCTGATAGCGAGTAAGTCACTGTGTAGCTTCCCACTGGCCACTCGGTGCCTTGAGCGAGTCCGCCATCCGTGCGGGTAAGAGTAGGCGTACCGCAAGCATCGCTAAATGTTGGCTCCGTCCAGTCTACGATACCACCGCACTGATCGACACTGTTAGATACAATGAAATCATTGGGGCAGAAAGTAAATACGGGCGCTTCTGTATCCTCCACAGTCAGTATAGCAAGGGACTGTTCCTCACAGCTATTTTGTGTACCTACCGTATAGCGTATATTATATGTACCAAACTCTGTAAAATCAAATTCATCGCCAGGAATCAAGAAAGGCACTGTCAAACCCATGGCCGTGGCTCCAGTACCTCCTGTGATAGCAAAATCTCCACCTTCTGTGGTACCGCCTTGGGGAATGGTGACGAACATATTAGTGAGGTTGTATGGCCCTACGCAAGTTGACTGATCATTGAGCGTGGGGTTGACATCGTCTATGACCTCTATACTCACACAGACTTGCGATGGATCGCAAACAGTGTCATTAGCTGGGATAGTGTGACATAGTAGATAGCTGCCATTGGTATTAGCTCCCATGATATCTAGAGTAGGCGCAGCCGGCGTGCCAGCTAGCACAAACTGAGTGTATGGATAGGGACAATCAGGTGAGACGCATCCCACCTCGTAGCCATCTACAGTCCAGCTCCCGCCTTCTTCTTCTGGATTGAGCTGTATGGGAGCTCCCGTGGGAGATCCCGCGCCATTACCCGCACAGATGGCTGTTTTATTAGGTGAGAAAGAAGCATCTACGGAGTCCGCCGTGACTGTAACGAGATAGCTACAGGTGTCGCTATTGCCTGAGGCATCTGCTGCATAGAACAGTACATTGGTTACCCCTATTTGGAAGAAGTGTACAAGACTTGTATCATCTATGGAGGAAAATAATCCAGCTAGGTTCTGGGGACCTTCTTGGCTACCATTAGGATTGACATATGTCACTGTAAATTCTTCGATAGGGCAATTATCAGTCACTGTGGGAATCGTCAATTCTACGACTGCACCACAATTACCACTTACATCTGGCCCAGAATTGACCATTGTATCTACGGGGCAGGAAAGCTGCGGAGCGACTGTATCGAGTACTGTCACAGAAAACGAGCATGCTGCAATAATCCCTGTTGAGTCTGAAGCGAAGAAGGTATTAACTGTTGTTCCGAGTGGGAAAGATGATCCACTCGGCAAACCATTAGTCTGTGTTAATAAGATACCGTTAGATCCCGAAATAGCTATTATTCTTACCATTCCGTTACCTGTTTGTACTCCATCGGTCATCATTCCCATGTCGACCCCTCCTATATATCCGGATCCACCTCCGCCATGTCCATCGCAGGCTCCGCCGCCTCCGCCATACCATCCGCCACCACCAGCACCAGAATGACCGTTAGCACCCATTCCACCTTGACCAAAAGATCCAGCGGTCTCTCCAGATATGAATCCACAAGTAGGTCCAGCGGAGCCCCCTTCAGTTTGTGTACCTGGTCCGCCACTATTGCCAGGATTGTCACCTCCGCCGTTCTCACCGCCGGTCAGACCACCACCTTGACCTGCTTGCAAGCCTCTTGATGACCACTCAGCTCCTCCACCTCCGCCAGCTACAATAACCCGATCAGCTAATCCACCAGGGGATACTCTGACGTCGGAGGCTCCACCTCCACCAGAAACAGTATTCTGAAAGTTTATGGGCATTGTCGGCGAACCACCACCATTAAATCCTCCAGCTAAGGGAGACCCTTGTCCACCAACGTAGACATCCAAGATCTGTCCTGGCGATACTGATAGCACTCCAGAAGCAAAACCTCCATCGCCACCCATGGCAGCTCCAAGTACTGGATCTACCACTACACCATCGATGTTATTTTGAGCTGTACCTCCTTCTGCACCCCATACTTGGATTATCACTTCATCTACACCTGCAGGCACCTCATACTGCTGCGCCGCTCCCGTAAACATAAAATCCGTGGTGTCCATCGTCACCAATGGACTCACACAACTGTCCTCTGTATTGATCATATACTCCAACTCTGCCACGCACTCTGTGCCAGAGGCATAGAGAATGGTATCATTGGGACATAGGATTACACAGGAATCCATGATTACCGCTGAGGTGGCCCTAGTCTTGTCAGACCTGTCTAGGTCTTGAGAATTGTTGATACCGAGAAATGCAATAGAAATAATGGAAAGAATCGCAGTGATTCTAGTAGACAAGGCAGATAGTCTCATGAGTGGTCTTTGTTATGGGTGTTTAGACTCAATGAACAAAATTGACGATTTCACGTCACTTTAACAAGTTCATTAGATTTCATTCGTCACAAAATGGAGGAGCGGTTGATATCATTCGACCATCGGCGCTGATTGGCTGAATGGTATGGGAGTGAGTTGGGGTCATGCCGCCACGCGTGTCGGCACCGGGCTATGCGCAGCGCGGCCCTGCGGGCTGTCCCTGGCGGGCCACTGCTACTATCCCTTGTCCGAGACGTGTAGAATCACCACACTGGCTTGACATGGCTCTGCCTAGAGATTCCTTCGCACTTTGGAGTAATTCTCCAAGAAATACACGCTTGATGAAGCTATGGCTCCTATAGCCACTTAGGACTATAAAATCGGATATGAACTTGGCCACTGAAACACTTGGAAGCTACTATCTAGTGGGAGAACTACCCAGCTGAAAGTGGAGAAGCCCAAGGTGCTTTCGGTAGCGGGCATTATGTGCAGCACCGTTTGGAGCAGAATTCTCAGACAGATGTGTTACTCAAAGAGTAAGGTGATCACCTAGAGGCATTTTGGCGAAAGCCACTATATCCGTGTCGAGTTATCATCGACTCAAGGCTAGTCTGAGGGCTTGAAAGGTATGACTGAGAGCTTCAAAGATTACATTTTACAGTAAAATATAATTTTGAGAAAGGCTTGCATCTGCGCCCGTCCTTCACGGCATTAGGGCTCAGCGTGTATCGTTTAGTCTGGAGTCTGTGCGAAATAGACTGCATCTTACAATTTCCGACCGTATTTTCTTATAGATCCTAAAATCCAATGACCTGATGGCTATACAAAACCCATAATAATTTACAGTAAATTGTAAACTAGTTCTTTTACCCCACTCTGAGATCAAAAAACCAGACGATCAATTCAACGCCCGACCAGCATGTCCTGATCGGGCGTTGAGCTCTATAAACTGTCTATCTCCTAGTCCACGATGATCATCTTCTTGGCATCTGTGAACTCGGTGCCGCTGATCGTC
>JAHDBH010000016.1:43285-50793 GCA_020630495.1 Saprospiraceae bacterium | reverse complement strand
CAGATCGAAAGAGATCTAGAAAAAGACTTCTAATCATACTCATACCCTATACTAACCTTTTCACATAACTAAAAAAAGACACAGAGCCATGAGCGCACTATCAGATAAACTAAAAGGAAATTGGAATCAAGTAAAAGGAGCCCTCAAGCAAGAATACGGAGAACTCACAGACGATGATCTCACGTACACAGAGGGTCAAGAGGACGAGCTAGTAGGTCGCCTTCAGACAAAGCTCGGTAAGACCAAAGAAGACATAAAGAGTTTTATCGATAGTATCGGATAGATACCGTCACCTTTAACCCTTTCCCAAAGACCATATCAGATCCCTGATGCTTCCATCGACACATCGATGAAACGAAGTATCAGGGATTTTTTTATGTATGATGTCCGATCGTCGCAGTCATACGAGCTCCAGCAGCGATCTAAGTACAAAATGGAGCTTAGGCATATCTTCTGGGCAGACCTATCAGTCCCCACCATACAAGTCACGATTGACGGCCGGGCACTTCACACCACCAAACCAGTAGACAAGACTTACTCCGACGAAGTTGTAGTTATCATTGTCACGGCTATTACCGCGCTGACGACCCTCTTGATTGAGACGTACGCCATCAGCATCAGGTAAGGATCGATCAGCGAGACTTACTGCTAGTTCGCCGCCAGTACTGCTCACAGTACTTTCACTAGCATATACCGTACTGACGTCGTCAATGTAGTCAGTAAAGGCTCTGTGAGTACTTACCTCCACATTGATGCTCCAGTAGTAAGATAGATTGTACTTGAGCCCAAATGCTACCACCCAAGCCCCACTAAATTTGCTATAAGTATCACCTCCACTCTGCCCCTCCGTGCCGAGCTCAGCCAGACTGTACCACTCACCATCCAGCTCTGCCATCGGAGAGAAGCGGAATGTGGAGAAGCCAGCGCCGAGATAGGGTGTGAAGTAATTATCGTAGCTACCGTGGATAAAAGGAAAGAAGTTGAACTCCAGCATAGCCGTCGCATCTACGATTGAGCTCCTGAAGCTCAGATTGCGACGTCTCTCCCAAGGATTCTCTGAGTCAGCATCATCAGCGGAAACTCGCCCGTAGCTGAGACCTATGGACGCGCTCACGCGCGGATTGAAGAGATAGCGTCCCTTGAGACCCACGCCGATTCCTGGTTTACTAAGGCTAACGGATGTATTGAGATCACCAAAGTAATAGCTCGCTCCCAGCCAGCCTCCCGCCTCCCATGCGCCCTGCGCCGAGAGATGACTGCCGCCGAGGCTGACCGTACATAGGATGGTGAGAAGTAGTGCGCGCATCATAGCTATTGAGTCGGCAAAGGTAACGTGCTATGGAGCTAGATTATTTGGTGGTGGGTGGGGGAAATTCTATCACCTCCCCAGACAAAACACCGCAGGGATCTTGTGCAGGCCGGGCTCATCGATTTTTTTCCAGCTACGGATGGTCAGCGTGCGGATGTGCTGCTGCTGTGTCTGTAGACCAGCTGCGATGCAAAGGCGCATTTCGCCAGAGAGAGCAGTGCAGGCGGCCTTGAGCATCTTCTCATTGCGATAGGGTGTCTCGATCCAGATTTGTGTGGTGCCATGTCGGCTTACGTCCTGTTCCATACGTCGCAGAGCGCCACGCAGATTGTTATTGTCACGTGGCAAGTATCCATGAAATCTGAAATCCTGCCCATTCATGCCACTCGCCATGAGCGCAAGAAGGATACTGCTAGGGCCAGCGATAGGTATGATTTCATGACTGCGACGTATGCACTGATCTACAAAGCGATACCCTGGATCTGCGACGCACGGATTGCCAGCATCAGAGACAAGGCCACAGGCATTGATCCCTTGTAGATCTTCCCAGAGCATCTGCCATCCGTGAGGATCATCTTCTGCTGGCTGATCATAGACGGCAATCGTGCTTTGGTCCCTTTCGGGAAAATGCGTCCCCAGCAGCGATCGAAGCGTCTTAGCATTTTCGGCAACGAAAACACTGAGATTCTTGAAGTGACTGCGGATCTCCGAAGTGAAAAATGCATCAGGATCATCTCCTATCGGAGTCGGAAGTAAGTAGATTTTCACCATGTGAAGATAGTGCTAGACTCGGCGGCTCGGAGGATCATGACTGCATGATTTCCGATGGGTAGATCCGCAGTGCCGTCGCAGATAGGCTTATATATGGCGTGCGAGAGGGTAGTATCGCTATGTGGGATCCATTACTCCTATCTGGGATGAGCCTCATGTCCACAGTAGATCGACCACGATGCATGATCTGCTCGAGATCGCTGAGTACTATGTAGCGGTATGTGATACCCCAAGTCAAAGAGCCGGCAAGTCGGCCTTTTTTGGGTGCTTCGTTTATGCTTGTAAGGGTATATGTATGGGAAGGATATATGACAGGCGCACTGGAGATAGTCAGCATTTCTCTGCTTACCATCGTACTTATCGTAGTGAGTAGAAATCTATAGATGTCAGTCATGCCAGACAGAGCTGACGTCATCATATCACCGCACTGTATCTGCATGACAAGCCTGATGACATGTCAATAAAAGAAACATCTAGATATGAAGCAATTTTCTATAGATATACTGCTATTTTATTTCTCACAGAGTTTCTCGCAAGGTCATAATAGATTCTTCGAGATAAGCCTTGGGGCAGGTGTAGACAACATATCCTTTCGTGATGTATCGTCATCTCCGCTCGCCTATTCAGGGTTTGGCTTAGCTCTTGCGCTTCGAGCAAAGCTGAGAAGAGATAAAGGTATTCATCAGCTAGATATCCATGCGATTTCTCGACTATTGACAAATAATTACGCTCAGAGTAGTACATCGGGATCGAGTCTTGATACTTGGGAGAAAGTATCCTTGAGATACACCTATTTACGCGATGTCAGTGACGATAGTGATTATGTAGGTAGTAGTTTTCACAGTTTTATACTCTACAGGGAATATGACTTCTTTGATGGACAGAGCTACGAGTTCATGGCGCGCTGGAATGTGGACTACCAGAAGCTCATAGGGATAAGTGATCGATTTGCACTGGCTGCACAGATCTCACGACCACTTGTCGCTTATACCCACAGTAGGTTAGTTGGCATTTGCGCTCCGCGAGTCTCGTGGTCTCGCGAGAGTCCACGGACGAAAGCGCCTACTTGCCACTCAGCATCACGAGCTTATCCTCTAGCTCATACTCATCTCCTGGAACATAGCCTGTGTGAGAGTATACGATCTCGCCCTTGGCATCTACCACATAGGTCTGCGGGACAGTATTGCCGTTGAGAGCCTGGAAGAGCTTCTGATTGGGATCACTGAAGATGGTGTACTCCCATCCTTTCTCCATGACCATCGGCTTTACCTTGGCTAGGGCGCGGGCATTATCTATCGTGATGGCGAGTAGCTCTATGTCGTACTCTTCTTGCCACTCCTCGTAGACTTCGGCGATGGCATCAAGTTCCTTCTTGCAGGGAGAGCACCAGGTAGCCCAGAAGCTGATGACATATGTCTTACCAGGCTGGATGTACTTGCTGATGTCGATGGTCTCACCCTCAAGTGTCTTGACTTCCACGGAGGGAACGCTTGACTGAGCATGTGATAGGCTCACCAGACTGAGCAAGAGTAGGGCGGAGAAGAGGTATTTCATCGTAGAGTAATTATGTACTTGATACGCCAAAGCTATCTCTATCCTCCCGACATCGCTTCATGCTTTAAACTATTTATACCAATTTTAACGACTCTTAGCCACACCTTTGGCTCTCAATTGAGATACGACTACAATCTATGAAGCGACTCTTACTCTTATTTCTTCTGTTGGGACAGATTCACATTTGCGCGAAAGCGCAGTCCAATGATGGCAACATATCTGGATCACTAGAGCTCAATGGCAACTTCTTCATACGGGACTCCCTCATCGGAGCCGCTAATCTGCCGCAGTATGATCGTCAGCTCTTTGGTGCTGACGCGTGGTTTGACTTGAAGTACAGTAATTGGGGCTTTGACTTCGGTGTGAGATTTGACCTGTTCAATAATTCTAATTTGCTCAATCCACAGGGAAGCTATACCGATCAGGGAATCGGCCGCTGGTACATCAGAAAGCAGATGGAAAAGCTAGGCATCGAAGTGGGCTATATCTATGACGCTGTCGGTAGTGGTCTGCTCTACAGATTCTATGAGGAGCGTCCGCTTGCTATCGACAATGCGCTCTACGGGGTGAAGCTGAGCTATCAACTCACAGATCAGATATTGGTCAAGGGATTTACAGGAAAGCAGAAGCGGCAGTTTGATACCTATGAGAGCATCCTCAAAGGGATCAGCATAGATGGCTTCCTGAGCGGCGCTGAAGGCAGCAACTGGTCCATAGCGCCAGGAGCAGCAGTGATCCACCGCACCCTTGACGACAATACGGTGGACCTCCTCGTCTCTACACTTGCGACGTACACGCAGGCGGATCGGATAGGAGCTAAGTACAACACACTTGCATTCAATGTCTATAATACCTTGTCCATTGGAAATTTCACCTGGTTTGCTGAAGCGGGCTACAAGACGGGTGAGGCGCTCTTTGATCCATTTGCCGTCAGGACCAATTTTGATGGCAGCAAGAGCTTAGGCAAATTTGTCAACACAGATGGATATGTACTCTACAGCTCGCTGAGCTATGCGCGCAAGGGCTTTGGCATATCGGCAGAGGCGAGACGTACAGATCACTTTGGTATACGAGCGAGCCCCTTTGCTACGCTCAATCAAGGCTTGATCAATTTTCTGCCACCCATGACGCGAGTCAATACCTATCGTCTTACATCACGCTATGCACCCGCGATTCAAGAGCTCGGCGAGCAGGCTTTTCAAGTAGAGGCGCGCTATTCACCCTCCAAAAAGATTTCCCTCTTAGCCAATGTATCTTCTATCACGGATCTAGACGGACTGTTGCTATACAGAGAGATACTGGGTATGGTCACCTTCAAGAAATCACGCAAGTATCGGCTCAATGCTGGCCTTCAAGTACAGCGATATAACCAAGAAATCTATGAGGTGAAGCCTGGGGTACCACTAGTGGAGACAATCGTTCCTTTCATGGATTTCTCTTACAAGCTGTCTAGAAAGAAGACCATCCGATTTGAATCCCAGTACATGAGCACCGACGAAGATTTTGGCAGTTGGCTCTTTGGACTCATAGAGTATAGCGTGGCGCCCAAGTGGATCCTCACCATATCTGATATGTACAACATAGACCCTAAGAAGACCGAGCAGGCGATCAACTACTATACGGCTTCTGCGACATATGTACATGGATCCAATCGATTTGAATTTGGCTATGTCAAGCAAGTGGAGGGAATCGTATGTAGTGGTGGTATATGCCGCCTAGAACCTGCCTTCAATGGCTTTAAGCTCAATGTAAGATCATCATTCTAAGAATCACAAGCATGAAGACATACACCTACATCTTATCACTCCTGGCGATAGTGCTCATCAGTAGCTCCTGCGAGGAGATCATGCCCATCATACCTGAGCCCACACCGCCAGATGAGATAGAGCGCAAGGTGATCATAGAGGAATTTACAGGTGTGACCTGTGTAAATTGCCCACAAGGCAGCGCCGAGATAGAAAATCTGCTGGCGATCTATGGAGACAATCTGATAGCCGTATCTATCCATGCTGGATTCTTCGCCGAGCCAGACCCTGTGCGCAATACGATCGACTTCCGCACCCAAGCTGGAGATGCTCTGATCAGCTTCTTGGGAGAACCGCAAGGCTATCCCAGTGCCGTCATAGACAGAAAATTGCACAATGGTAATACATCCCTGCAGGAGAGCCAAGGTACCTGGGCAGGGATAATAGATCAGGAGCTCAAGCGCGCATCCAGTCTCTCACTCCTCATGGACGTAGACTATGATAGCGACAGTCGCAGACTAGATCTCGATGTATCTGGGATCTATACCGAGGATATCGATAGAGCACTGCAGATCAGCGTGCTCATCACAGAGAATGACGTGGTAGAGCCACAGTTTACACCAGAGGGATGGGTGTTTGACTACAAGCATAAGCATGTACTCAGAGCCTATCTCACGGGAGCTACAGGGGATCGCCTGGCTGACTCTGCAGAGGCAGGCGATGATTTCAGCAATAGCTATAGCTACACCATCCCAGAAGATTTTGATAGAGACAAGATGGAAGTAATCGCCATGGTACACCTGTCGGGTGATGACAAGGATATCTTGCAGGTGGAGAGCGTCAAGCTGCGTGACTGACAAGCTCCTCACTGAGTAACTCGCGATAGCTGTCTATGAGCTCTATGGATACAGGAGCAGAATCGCCTATGATGCCCCGTATGCGATCTTCATTACGCTCATTATTTGCAGCGCGGATGATGATGCGATCTATACGATCTGGATACCGCTCGTGAGCCAAGAGATAGATGTCAAGATCGGCTTCAGCGCTGTCCCCTAGTAGAGTCCATCGGCACTCAGGGTGCGCCTCCATCATGCGGATCAGCTCCTTGTATTTATTTCCAGCCTTCAGATCATGCGACTTCCTGATCAAGTGCCTACCAAAGTCTCTCAGCAGCAGCTCTCCCTTCGGAAATTTATTGTGCTTTAGAAAAGTCTGTAGGTAATCGTAGAGATTCCACGGACTATTGGACAGATAGACAAAGAGGGTTTTCTGCTGATCAAGCTTGTCCATCTGCGTATACAGTGCAGCAGCATGATCTTGCGCCTTTCGGCGAAATGCGTTGACAAAAAGCGTATTGATCACCACCCGCCACTTGAGAAATGACTTCACGCCAGTGACAAGTATAGTATCGTCTATATCGGATAGGATGCCGGCCGTCATGCCACGATGATCACTTACCGCTACCTCTCTCTCTATGATCTCTCCATGCAGCTCGGCATACAGCACCACGGGTGGTAGTGCTTCTGGCAGTGCGCTCGTAGGAATATGGCAGTCGTAGTAACCCTCGTCATCCGTGTAGATCTCGCGCGTCATATCGCCTATACGGATGGTGAGAGCATGTCCTTTGAGCTCTCTGGATAGCGCTCGCATGGCGGTACTCCACAGCGACATGATAAAGCTCTGTCTACTCGTATCTTGTCTCGCACTTCCGTGCAAAAGCCTGCCACGTAGGTACAAGCCCTGGGAAGTACGCATGCTCTGATAGGAGGCTATGATAAGTTTACTCATATACGCCTATAAGCAGCGGGCACAGCTGAGAGTTCGACAGGATGACTAGCTCACAATGCGCAGATGACACTATATCAGAGAAGAATTACTTGGCATAAGGCATTAGATCAACGTTTTCGCAATCAGAACTCTTGCATGTACCTTAAGTGAGTGAAACGAATCATAGCGAGCGAACTACACGTAAATTTTGGGGAACAGTAGCCAGATGCAAAAGCCTGCTTGGAAACATGGTATGAAACTGCTTGTGCTACTACGTGGAATACACCAAATGAAATAAGAGAATTCTGTGCAACACTGACAATTCTTAAGAGCTCTCGAGTCGTATTTCACACAAGTGGAGC
>JAHDBH010000016.1:13291-43185 GCA_020630495.1 Saprospiraceae bacterium | reverse complement strand
GTGCAACACTGACAATTCTTAAGAGCTCTCGAGTCGTATTTCACACAAGTGGAGCCAAATATAGACTGATAGCCAAGATCAACTACGAGAAGCAATGGCTCTCTATTCGCTTCATTGGAACTCATCGTGAATACGATAAATAGATGCAGATGACATATGAGAACTAAAATTATAAGTACAGAGGCCGAGTATGATAAGGCTCTAGCCAGGTTGGAAAAGATCTTTGATTCAAAGCCATCAAGCATGGAGGGCCAGGAGGCCGAATTGCTGACTCTATTCATTGAAGACTATGAGGCAAGGGCACACCCAATAGAAGCACCTGACCCAATAGTTGCTATCAGAATCCGTATGGAGCAATTAGAGCTCAAGCAAAAGGATTGAGTCGGCATTATTGGGTCTAAGGGAATTGTCTCTGAGGTGCTGAATAGAAAAAGAAAACTATCGGTAAATATGATCCGAAGTCTATCTGACCAATTGAAGATAGCAGTAGGTGTTCTGATCAAGGAATACAAGCTGGACAGATAGATGATTACGCTAGTAAGCACGCTACGATCGCAATCATAGCTCCTAGCGTCGGTTACCATGAGTGTCGCCGATCTGGAGTTAGCCCTTCCGCGCGACATCATCACATTCTGCGAGATGACTATCTTTGAACTCATCTCATCATCTGATAACTCAACTACACACCATCGCTATGAAGACAATCTTTACTCTACTTGTTTCTGTCCTTACCTTAGGAACTCTTTGCGCGCAAGATATCACTATCACGCCCAATCCGATTACCACCACAGGACTGCCGTCGGAATTTAACTACAAGGCGATTGTCAATGTAAAGAACACTTCAGATGCTACGCTCAATATACTGTGGGTCAGAGATCTCACTGGCATCCCTGCTGACTGGACTAATCTGATATGCGATGCTAATCTCTGCTACTCACCAGGTACGGACGCCTGTCCAGTAGATAAGCCATCTGTAATCATGTCAGGTGATAGCGCCGATTTTTTCATAGAGATACGACCCAATAACGTCGAGGCAGAAGGCACGGTCTTACTCAATCTGATAGAAGCCAACGGCACTGCGCTTGGCACTGTAGAAGCGATATTCGAATTATCTACATCGAGTACAATTGATCCTCAGATCGCTAGTAACATTACCCTATATCCTAATCCCGCTTCAGCAGAGCTATTCGTGAAGTCTGAGACACAATTTGATCGTATGACCGTAGTAGATGCTGCAGGAAGAGTGCGTCTCTCAGTACCCTTCCAGACCAATCAAGCTTTCTATACAGGCCAGTTGCAAGCAGGCAGCTACTATGTGGGTTTTCAAGATGCTCAAGGTAATACACTGGCGACTAAGCCACTGATCATCCGCTAGAGTCCATCAGGACAGAGTTGACGTAGCCTTCGCATGAGTTACATCATTCAGCTGGACCAGTTTGAGGGTCCATTTGATCTTCTCTTGTTTTTCATCAAGAGAGACGAACTAGACATTCACGATATTCCTATCAGCAAGATTACTGCTGACTTCCTGGCATATATAAGGCAGCTGGAGGAGATGAATATGAATGTAGCAGGCGAGTTTATCCTCGTGGCTGCCACTCTCATGCGTATCAAAAGCAAGATGCTGCTGCCGCGCAAAGAGCTGGACGAAGATGGTCAAGAGATAGATCCACGAGCAGACCTCATCTCCAAGCTTATAGAGTACAAGCGATTTAAGTCTGTGCTGTCAGACTTTGAGGAGATGGAGAGTCTACGTCAGAAGAAGGAAGGTAGAGGGAATTTTGAGGCAGAGCTCAAGACGCTTACGCAGAAGAGTCTCATAGATAGTGAGTTGGAGGCGCTGAGTCTCTTCAAGATCATGCAAGCTTTTCGCTCCGTGATGGAGAAGATGGAAGACCGAGAGCGCAAGGCTACACATGAAGTGGCTCTCCAAAAATTTCACGTGGAGGAGGAACGATCGGCTATCAGGCAGATACTCTCATCACGGGGTCGTAGCTCGTTTCAGGAAGTGTTTGCTACTTGTGAAAACAAGCAGCAGGCGATCGTAAGGTTTCTTGCTCTGCTGGAGCAACTGAGCCAGCGATTGATACAGATTACCCTGGGCGAAGGCATCAATAATTTCTGGTTGACGCCAAGAAGCGACGAAGAAGAATAAGATAGCTCGATATACGGAGAAAAGAGCGCCCTTAGCTCAACCTAAGTTGATGCAAAGACCTATCTTTGCAGCGATTTTTGAGAACCCACTTAATTCAGATATAATCAATGGCAAATACTGGAAAAGTCATACAGGTAATCGGACCTGTCGTAGATGTAAGCTTCACAGCTGAAGGATCACATCTTCCTGATATACTTAATGCACTTGTAATCACCAGACCTGATGGTACTGAGCTCGTACTTGAGTGTCAGCGTCATCTCGGTGAGAACAGTGTACGCGCTATCTCTATGGATAGTACCGAGGGCCTTACGAGAGGTATGGACGTAGTGGATAGGGATCAGCCGATTACTATGCCTGTGGGCGAAGCGATCAAGGGTCGACTATTCAATGTAGTGGGTACGGCGATCGATGGTATAGGTGAAGTAAGCAGAGCTACTGGTGAACGTCCTATACATTCTCAGCCACCACCGTTTGAGCAGCTGAGTACTGAGAAGGAAATACTCTACACAGGTATCAAGGTGATCGATCTCATTGAGCCTTATATGAAAGGTGGTAAGATCGGACTCTTTGGTGGTGCAGGAGTGGGTAAGACCGTACTGATCCAGGAGCTGATCAACAATATCGCCAAGGGATACGATGGTATTTCAGTATTCGCTGGTGTGGGTGAGCGTACCCGAGAAGGCAATGATCTCATGCGCGAGATGCTAGAAGCTGGTATCATCAAGTACGGTGATGACTTCATGCACAGTATGGAAGAAGGCGGATGGGATCTCAGTAAGATTGACAAGCAAGAGCTCAAGGATAGTAAGGCCACATTTGTATTTGGCCAGATGAATGAGCCTCCTGGTGCACGTGCGCGAGTGGCGCTATCAGGTCTGAGTATTGCTGAGTACTATCGTGATGGAGATATGAATGATCCAGCAGGTGGTAAAGACATCCTTTTCTTTATAGACAATATATTCCGCTTCACGCAGGCAGGATCAGAAGTGTCAGCACTTCTAGGCCGTATGCCGTCAGCGGTGGGATACCAGCCTACTCTCGCTACAGAGATGGGACAGATGCAGGAGCGTATCACATCTACTAAGCGTGGATCGATTACCTCTGTACAAGCGGTATATGTACCTGCGGATGACCTTACGGATCCAGCGCCTGCGACGACATTCGCCCACTTGGATGCTACTACGGTACTCAGCAGAAAAATTGCATCGCTAGGTATCTACCCAGCGGTTGATCCGCTTGATTCTACTTCACGCATCCTAGATCCAGCCATCATCGGTGATGAGCACTACAACTGTGCTCAGCGAGTGATGAATATCCTACAGCGATACAATGAGCTACAGGATATCATCGCCATTCTCGGTATGGAAGAACTATCAGAAGAAGATAAGCAGATTGTGCACCGCGCGCGTAGAGTGCAGCGATTCCTGTCGCAGCCCTTCCACGTAGCGGAGCAGTTTACGGGTCTGCCTGGTGTCCTAGTGAGCATAGAAGAGACCATCCGCGGATTCAATATGATCATTGATGGTGAGGTAGACGAGTACCCGGAGGCGGCCTTTAACCTCGTAGGAGGTATAGATGAAGCCATTGCTAAGGGCAAGAAGATGATCGCTGAAGCTGAAGCACAATAATTCCACTATGAAAGTGATCGTACTCAGTCCACAGGATACTTTATATGATGGCGAAGCCAAGAGTGTCAAGGTGCCTGGAAGAAACGGCCAATTTGAGATTCTCAGTAATCACGCTCCCCTCGTCTCATCACTAGATGAGGGTACCGTAATGATCAATACGGGATCAGGTCAAGAAGAGTTTAAGATACTCAAGGGATTTGTAGAGGTGCTCAGAAATGAGGTCTCAGTGCTCGTACAGCAGTAGATTATCATCCACAGACTATATAGAGGGCAGCTAGTGTATATCACTTGCTGCCCTTTCTATTTTTGGGCAATGAGGCGAGGGTTGCCTGAGTGATGCGCAGAATTTATGATCTTGTCCTTATAGGGACATCACCATCTCTTAGCCTATATCTTCTATGATCTTATACGCCTTGTGGGCGTTTCTCCCACTATGAAAACGCATCTCAGATTTATCAGATCAATGGCTCTTATCTTGATGATGGGCCTGTATATCCCGCTTAGCTCAGCCCAGTCCAAGGCTGACCACTTAGAGGCGGTAGATAAGTTTCTCAGTACCTATGTCTCCCAAGGGCGAATAGACTATGCAAGCATTAAGAACGATCCGTCGCAGTTACAATCACTGACTGATCAGATTGCTCAGCTCGACTTTGCGGCATTGGGAGATGATGAGCGCCTGGCGTTTCTGATAAATTCTTACAATCTATTTGTCATAGCAGGTGTAGTAGAAAGATATCCTGTAGAAAGCCCATTAGATATCAATAACTTTTTTGACCGAAAGGTCTATCAACTTGGTAATGATAAAGTCAGTCTCAATCAGATTGAAAAGCAGCATATACTGGCAAGATATGGAGACGCCCGTGTGCACTTTGCGCTGGTGTGCGGAGCACTGGGCTGTCCTGTCATCAGAGACGACGCATATAGGCCTGATCGTGTGGACGCTCAGCTGGATGAGCAGACGAGTCAGGCACTGAGTGATGACGACTTTATACGACTCCAGGACGGTGTACTTTATATATCTCAGATTTTTGAATGGTATATCAAAGACTTTGGAGGAAACAAGTCTTCAGCTCTGGACTACATCAGATCTCATACACAAAGGTCCATTCCTGCTGATGTCAAGGTGAAATTTTACGAATACGACTGGACACTTAATGACCTATGAAGAGTATGGACAAAATAGTAAAACTCTTGCTTGGAGCTTTGATGATCGTGTCATCAGCGCATGGTCAAGCTGGATTGCAGAGCTATACTCCATCAGTACTGTATGATGCTGATGAGTGGGAGCTTAAGGTATTTCACAATCACTATAGACAGCAGTCTTCCTTTGGGGACAATGGGCTGAAGCGTATACAGACGGGTAGGGGTGCGGAGGTCTATGCCACCACCATCAATCAATTTCTTATAGGCCTGGGCGGAAGAGTCAATATAGGTGCCGACGTATGGGTCAAATCGGTAAACCTGACGCAGAGCGGTGCCCGCAGAACTGCCGTATCAGGCGCAGGTCCTAAAATAAAGATTGCCCCTATCAGATCTCTGGATCGATTGTCTTATCAGATGACATTCTTATTTCCCGTAGGCAATGATCTGGAAGGGCGCGCCGAGGATGCGACTTTCCCAGGGCTTTTTCTGGAGGCTGATAGGACTCTCTGGCTACATCAGATCTTCTATGATCTGAGTCTCGGATCTAAGTCTCAGCTCTTTTTTCAACAGGCCTTGTGGGTGAATCTTGTCCGTAATTCATTTCGTGGATCCAATTATTTACAGACACAGACAAGTGTGTTTTACAATTACTTTCCAGATCGTCGATGGACATTCTATGCGCTGACTGAATTGTTTCCTACGCACTACGATGATCTCGCTGATCGCAGCAGGGCATTCGGGAGTTTCTTTATACAGTCAGGGGCGGGCGCCAAGTATCAGCTTCTTCCCGGTAGGCTAGAGCTAGAGGCGCTCTATACGAGATTTGTGGCTGGCTCCACGGGTAGCGGAGCTGGAGACACATTTAATATAGGCCTACGGTTGATTCGCTGATACAGATATGCTAGGCTATGAGTTTTTGGTCAGAAGTATGCTGCTCGTACAAGGCACTGCCCAGCGTCTCAAAGCTATAGCCAAGGGCTATGAAGTGCTCTAATATCGTAGGTAAGATCTCGCGAAGCTTGTCTGCTGTCTTCAGACTATCGTGCAGGACGATGATGGAGCCATCTGTAGCAGAGGTGATGATATTTTTTAAGCATTTCTCAGCAGAGATTTCTGCATCAAAGTCACCACTCAGCACGTCCCACATCACTATGGTGTAGTGCCGCTGCAAGAACTGAGCCTGTGATCTGGTAAGCTTGCCGTAGGGCGGCCTGAAAAGCGAGCTATTTACTCTGCGAGCACACTTACGGGCATTGAGAAAATATTCCAGATTTTCTGATTTCCATCCGCTGAGATGATTCTGCGTATGACTTCCTACTGTATGACCATCTTCTAGGATACGCGCATAGATGTCGGGGTGACGATCTACATTGTCCCCTACACAGAAAAATGAAGCCTTAGCATCATACTGGGCCAGAGTGTCGAGTACCCAGGGAGTGACTTCTGGTATGGGGCCATCATCAAAGCTGAGATATAATTTACCTTTGGCATCTGGGATGCGCCACACGAAGTTGGGAAACAACTTCTGGATAAATGTGGGAGTTTTTGATAAGTACATGGGATGTGGGATAAAGGATGTTCATGATCTATAGCTTTCGCTATCTATTCATATAGACGACTAAAATCAAGCCAAGGTTGTACTCTTAACAGAGCTTTGCACTTAATGTCAGAAATATTACACATTATTTTTATTCATCATATAAAGTTAGTTGATTGTCAGATAGTATAAGAGTAAGATTTGCCCCTAGTCCCACTGGTCCACTTCATATAGGAGGAGTGCGTACGGCGCTATACAATTACCTTTTGGCGAAAGCCACAGGAGGCAGTCTCATCCTCAGGATAGAGGACACAGATCAGAAGCGGTATGTAGAAGGCGCTGAGCAGTATATTATCGATTCTCTAGCCTGGGCAGGTATCACATTTGATGAAAAGCCTGGGACTGAGGGCCCATTTGGTCCATACCGACAGTCAGAACGCTCCCACATTTATAAAGCATATGTGGAGCGACTGGTAAAGGAAGGATTAGCCTACTACGCTTTTGACACACCAGCCGAGCTCGATGCTATGAGAAAAGATGCGGAGGCACGCGGTGAGCAAGGAATCAAATATGGCCACCAGACTCGATTGCGTATGCGCAATAGTCTCAGCTTGAGTCCAGAGGAATCGTCCACACTATTAGCGGATGGCAGTGACGTGGTGGTGCGGCTATTGGTGCCATCTGCACAGACAGTGAGATTTCATGATGAGATCCGGGGTGATGTAGAGTTTAACTCAGATGAGCTAGATGACAAAGTACTGCTCAAGGCTGACGGTCTACCCACATATCATATGGCGAATATCGTGGATGACCATCTCATGGAAATCACGCACGTGATACGTGGTGAAGAGTGGCTGTCTAGCACCGCTCATCATGTATTGCTATACAAGGCACTTGGATGGGAGCCACCAGTATTTGCACACTTACCTCTCATCCTCAAGCCTACTGGGAAGGGTAAGTTGAGTAAGCGTGATGGTGCTAAGCTCGGTATTCCTGTCTTTCCTATGGAATGGAAAGACGAGTCAGGAGAAGTCTACAGAGGCTTTAGGGAAGAGGGTTTCTTACCCAGTGGCATGCTCAATTTTCTGGCTTTCCTTGGATGGAATCCAGGCACCGAGCAGGAAATATTTTCGCTGGAGGGTCTCATAGACGCATTCTCACTGGAGCAAGTGGTCAAGGCAGGAGCGAGGTTTGATATGGACAAGGCCCAGTGGTTTAATCAGCAGCATCTCAAAGACTTGTCAGTAGATCGCCTGGTAGCACTACTGCGACCCATGCATCCACAGTGGGCGTCAACAGAGCTACCAGACTTTGAGGGGGTGGTCAAGCTGCTGCAAGAGCGCTTGACAGTGCTCGGAGATTTTCAGGAAGAGGCCAGGTGCTTCTATGAAGCTCCACGGAGCTATGAAGAAAAGCCACTACGAAAAAAATATTCTCCCGATAGTGCAGGCTGGTATGGTGAGCTGATAGACTACATAGATGCGAGCGACTGGTCACAGGATCTACAAGCGGCGGTGAAGTCATGGGCAAGTAACATGGGTCTAGGTCTAGGGCAAGTATTTCCTCTACTCAGACTTGCGCTCTGTGGCAAGATGTCTGGACCTGGTATATTTGAACTGATGCAACTCATAGGTAAGAGTGAATCACTAGATCGACTCCGCTACTCGCAGACCGCATTTGCCGCTCAAGCTTCATGAGCTCTATCCCACGTAGAATAATATTCTTGGGAGCTCAGAGTGACAGACTATAGACAGTATTATTGTCCGTAGATGAGATTGCCTGCTTATCACTGTAGATTATTGCAATTTTACAGCGCCCTCAATGCATAGCTTATGAGCACCACTATGAGGATGATAGCTGTCGGGATGCTAGTCTTGACTTCGCTCGTCCACCTGCAGGCACAGTTTATGTTTACCTACGATGGTCCAGATACGATTACAGTGGACGACAACTGTGTAGGTATACTTGATTGGGGCCATCCTAATAATCCTCGCGTCGAGTCCACAGATCCTGACGCAGATATAGTCATCTTCGAAATCCTAAGGATCACAGATGATTATGAGATAGGAGATACGATACCTCCTGGTACTCTGGTCACGGTAATCTATATCGCTTTTAATGAGAATAACGAATCTGAGCGCTTTCCATTCACCATCAGATTTCTAGATACCACGCCTCCACGCATATTTGCTGATTCGCTTCCAGCTCTGGTCGATCTGATGTGTATAGACGAGCTCCCAGTAGCGGACAGTACTAGTGTGCGAGACAACTGCACGCTCTATGAAGACTTGGATCTCACATTTACGGAGACCGAGCTACCTGCTCCCTGCGTCGGGGATACTGTGATCAGAAGCTGGGTGGCGATCGATGAGGCAGGCAATCGAAGTGAATTCACACAGACGTACGCTATAGCAGCAGACATGACGCCACCAGTGATCATTACTCCACTGGAGGATGCCGAGGGGCAGTGTGGGAGTTTTCAAGAGGATTACCTCATATGGATAGCAGAGCAAAGAGAGCAGTTTAGAGTAGATGATGATGGCTGCGGACTGCAAGCTATCACAGATAATGCTCCTGACAGCATTTTGCTCATTGGTGCAGAGTGCCTTGAGGTGGAAGTCATCTTTACTGGCATGGATGTGTGCGGTAGATCTGTGAGTGATACAGCGACATTTAGCTACATAGATACCGTGGCGCCAGTGATTACAGTAGAGGCCATGGATATATCATATGCCTGTGATACGCTCACACTGAGCGAGAGTCTGGGCCGCTGGCTCGCAGAGCAGGGTGGAGCAGAAGCTGAGGATAATTGCTGTGAGATCGAGTGGAGTTTTTATACAGGTTTGATAGCCCTTTCGGGCAAATGCATTGATAGCGCAGAGTACTTCTTCGTAGCACAAGACTGCTGTGGTCTGAGGGATACCACGAGCGCGTGGTTCTATGTCACGGATACGATAGCACCAGAGATCATCATGCCAGCTGGTGATGAGCTGCATTATTGTAGCGATTCGATCCCTGTCACAGAGGCTCTGTTGGATTTTGTCGCAGGCCGTGCTGGGGCTGTAGTGGCTGACGCATGTACAGATAGCTTAAGCGTACTCGTTACCGCAGGTGACTCAGTCATCAGTGACTCTCTGGACATCTTAGCACTGCTGGACGAGTCGGATGATATGTGTACTGATACGCTGGTGAATGGCGTACTGCTCACTCGAGTGATAGCTCTAGTAGAATTGAGCTTCTGCTGGCAAGATGCTTGTGGTCAGAGTATCTGTGACACTGCTTCATTCATAGTTAGAGATACCCTTGGTCCCGTACTTGATAGGGATGCCACGCAGGATACATTACTCTACTGCGATGACATAGATGATGTAGAACAATCGATCAGCGACTGGTATGACGAGCTCGTCAGTGAGGCATTTTCTGACGCCTGCGGAGATGTAGAGACAGCTACTAGTCTCAGCCTCTCTGAAGCCATAGACGCATTTTACGAAAGTGGATCCGAAGAATGCGGTAGTGGTGGTACTGTCACTCTAGATATATCTGCTACAGATGCTTGCGGTAATAGCTCTATGGACACCCTCAGGGCGATCTACACACTGCAAGATACACTGGAGCCTGTACTCAGAAGAGAGGCGATTAATCTTACATCAGACTGTGGTGCGGGTGTACAAGAAGAATTAGAGGCGTGGATAGCAGACATAGGAGGAGCAGTCATTGATAATCTATGCTCTACCAGAGGAGTAGCTTTTGATTGGCTAGATTCTCAGGGGGACACTGGCAGCGGTATGTTACCTGATGGTCCCTTCCCTCAGATATCCTCGGCGAGTTCTTGTGACTACGATGTAGAAGTGAGTTGGCTGGTAGCAGACTCTTGCTATGATACCATACGCACGACAGCTATATACGATGTCATGGATGACGCGGCTCCCGTATTTACTCCAGCGATTCTCACAGACTTGGTGATCTCTTGTGATTCAAGTTTTATACAGATAGACACACCGCTTGTAAACGCTACAGACATATGTACTGAGGCGACCATTGTGTTTAGTGAGACTTCTACGTTTAGCTCGGACACCGAGGTATGCGAGCACTATTCATACACCATCAGTCGAGAGTGGATTGCGACAGATGATTGCGGTAATTCTGATACTCTCAGCCAGCTGATTACTGTGGTGGATGATCGAGGCCCCGATTTTGAGGTACCTGCGGACATTACCTTGGACTGCGGAGTAGCTGCTGACACAGCGCGTACAGGTACACCATCAGATCTCATAGATGACTGCTCTGGTGTGGTCTCTATCAGCTTCACTGATATCAGCTCTGGAGCGGCTTGCGATAGCGTCATTGAGCGCCGCTGGACTGCCACTGACAGATGCGGTAATAGCACATCCAAGATTCAATCTATCTCCATCCAAGACCTTACAGCTCCTCGATTTACTAATTCTCCTCAAAATGTCAACATAGCTTGCTCGCTGATTGACGGCGCTGAGTCGCTATACGATGAGTGGAAGTCTGAGCTTGCCTTTGCCCGCGGTACAGATAATTGTAGTGCCCTCACATCATTCATTGCAGAGGCATCCACGATAGATTTGGATGATCCTACTACTTTCCCAGGAAGTATTCCCGATGATCTGCCTGACCCTATGTGTGCTGATGATGACACAGACCAAGTGGTCAATCTTGATGCTGTCATCGTATTGCTCGATGAGTGTGGTAATTTCAGCTCGCGCACCGCCTCCTTCAATATCATAGATACTCGTGCACCAGTGTTGGTATCTTGCGGAATGATCCTGAGCCAGACGGCGACCTCTGAGGATTGCTCAGCTCTGATAGAATATTCACTGCCCGTGGTGCAGGATGCTTGCCTCCGACGCGATACCTCTCTGTTACTCATAGATACCGTCGATCTAGTGTCAGATGATCCCGGTAATCTACAGGTCCCAGTACAGGACGTACTGGCAAGCCTCAGCTATAGTCCCACGGATCCGCTCACTGTAGTAGATGGTAGTGTGACTCTAAGCGTCACAGTGATCAATGCAGACATAGATGATCCAGGAGAATACGTACTGATCACGGCAGAGAATGGTGATAGTCTTGGTCGTACAGCTCTGGGTCCTAGCCAGTGCTCAGCCTCTACGGTGACGATTTCTCTGTCCGCATCACAGTTGCAAGGTATGTTAGCTGATAATGTGGTGGAGCTTCTACTAGTTACCAACCAGCCAGACCCGTCTGCTGGGAGCACTGCGATCAACGATATATGCGGCGGTACGCGAGTTGCGCTGTCTCTCGCTTTTGACGCATCGGTACAGAGCGACTTTATCTATACAGTGAGTGTGGATGATATGCCACCGCGTGAGGTGAATAATCCCGCAGAGGTCCAGACTATCATCTTGCCCAGCGGTCCTCATACCTTGACATATACTGCAAGTGACTGCTCTGGGAATGCCACTTCTTGTACGATCTCCGTGGACGTGACAGGTGGTGTAGGACCAGAAATTACATGTCCGCAGGATACTGTGATATTTCTTGACTCAGATACTTGTAGTGCTACTATACAGCTCCCTTGGATTGCTTCCTTCAATGACAGCTGTGGGACGGCAATTATCTATGCCGATACCAGTGTAGGTGATGGATTGCTTGAGTTTTCTAGAGTGCCTACTACAGGAGCCTTTGTGGCAGATGACGAGCCGCTGAGCTTTTTGGTCACGCCGTCTACTGCTGTCACTGACGCAACGCTCACCGTGCTTATGACTGGTGATGTGGATGAGTTCAGCGAATACTTTACCATCATAGGGGAGAATGGAGAAATTATTGATGATACGCAGGTGAGTCTTCCTGAGACGGACGGCATATACTGTGACAGCGTGCGCATAGTGAGCATTACGATTCCAGCACTGCTTATCAGAGAGTGGTCGCTAGATGGTCAAGTGGATCTGATAGCTCAGAGTTTCAGAGAACTACCAGTACCTCCGAGCACAGTGACGTCAGGCATCAATCCCTGCGATAGCAGTGCCGTGATGGTGGACGGTGACCAAGATGGCATATCGCGGATCCGTGCAGTGCTGCGATACGAATACGCTCTCGCCACCTATACGACCAGCGGTGCGAGTGATATAGGACCAGAAGAGCTATTGGGTAATACCACTGGAAATGTGGTCAGTCTGAGTGGTGGTATACATACCATCACATATAGAGCGCTTGATGATGCAGGCAACTTTGATGAATGCAGCTACCAGATAGATATCAGAGACACTATAGCACCACTTGCCGTATGTGCATCTATATCAGTCGAGGTGATGCCCTCGGGAGATACCGTCTCACTAGCAGATGCATCTATATTGGATGGAGGCAGCTCAGATGCTTGCGGTGGCCTGAGCTATGCAGTAATAGATGATGAATATGACTGTACCCTAGTAGGAGATACCATTGCAACCACCCTCGTGGTTACAGATCGCTTTGGAAATAGCGATAGCTGTGTGGCTATGGTAGCGGTGATAGCGCCTGTGCTAGATCCTTCATTTAGTATTGACATCTGTGATGGTGATAGCCTCATGCTCATAGCTAATGCCCCTAGCGGAGATTACACCTATGACTGGACTGGGCCCAATGGTTTCACAAGTGACGAGATGAATCCTGTCATCATGGGTCTTGACGACAGTCTATCAGGAAGATATATCCTCACCATCACAGGGCCCACTTTTTGTACGCTTACAGGCAGTGTAGATATTGTCGTCGAGCCATTTGTGAGGCCAATCATTACAGGACAGGACTCCATCTGTGAAGGGGACTTACTTGTACTGACGACTCAGTTAGTATCTGGAGATGTGGTGTATGAATGGTATGTGGGTACTCCAGGAACTGGCATCCTGATTCAGGTGACTGATGATCCTATGCTGACGCTTGATCCAGATCTCGGTAGTGAGCAATACTATGTGATCATCCGCACACCCTTATGTGTATCTGATGAGTCAGAAATATTTGCAAGTGTAGTGTCTACTGTGCCAGAGGCAGCGATCGCACCTATAGCTCCAGTAATCTGTGAGGGCGATACGATAGATTTAGTATCTGCGACCATAGATCCTGAGCTCTCCTATACATGGATAGGACCAGACGGCTTTACCTCTGATGTGCCAGATCCTGAATCCCTGGACGGGGTGATGCCAGCCGCATCTGGTGAGTACAGACTCATCACCAGTCGCAACGGATGTACAAGTGATACAGCGAGCGTGATGATTACTGTAAGAGACGCTCCAGATATGCCGATCATTGATGGGGATCAATTGACCTGTGAGGGCGGTAGTCTAAGACTCGTAGCTACTGGTGGTGGCGAGGCAACAGCGTATATCTGGACTGCACCAGACGGATCACTAATTAATACTGCCGACTCCGTCTTGCTGATCACCGACCTGGACGGTACTGAGCGAGGCTTCTGGTCAGTAGTTGCAGTAAATGGTGGATGCATATCACAGGCTTCAGCACCCTATCCAGTCATCGTAGAGCCAGACTTTGATGTCACAGCTGGTAATACTGGGCCAGGCTGCCTAGGAGATAGTCTGACACTGACAGTGGATGATGTCAGTGGTGCTACCTATTCTTGGGTAGGTCCACTGGGATATACATCATCAGAGAGAGAGCCGAGGCTCTTGGCTGTAGAAGGTAGCTATATAGTGACGGTATCTCTTAGCGGAGGATGCGTAGATCTGGATACTACAGTCATCGTGCTTCGTCAACCACCTATCATCACGGCACTTAGTAATACAGCAGAAAGCTGTGTCGATAGTCTTCAGGACGTACAGCTACTTCCCACGGTATTTCCTTTTGATACTGGCGCATATACATACACTTGGACTGGGCCTGATGGATTCACTTCTGACCTAGCTTCGCCCACTTTAGACGATGTAGACACAGATGCCAATGGAGAATACATCCTTGTGGTCAGTGATGGTGAGTGCAGCTCATCACCAGATACTACTGTGGTAGATATTCAGGAGACTCCTGAGACACCTATAATTAATCTACTCTCCTCATCAGCATGCCTAGGCGAACCACTAGAAATCATTTCTATCACATCAGATGAGTCCTATACTTACGTATGGTCTACACCAGACGGCAGTGTAATCGCTGGAGATACACTGAGTATCGAGAGTGCTCTCTCAGGAGATTACAGTCTGATCATCATGAGAGCTTCGTGTACCTCAGAAGAATCTAATGTCTTGACTCTCAACCTCGCTTCTCCGCCACCACAGCCCAATGCCTTTTCACTATTTGATGAGTACTGTGTAGGCGAGGAAATAGAATTGCTCACGGACTTCTTCCCTGATGCGACGTATGAGTGGTTTTTTGGTGGTGAAGTGATCAGTATGGATCAGAATCCCATGTTCCCAGCGACTGCATCCTCACAGGGTGAGTACATGGTAAGGATCATAGTGGATGGGTGTGGATCTGAGTTTAGCACACCGGTATTTATCACAGTGTTAGAGGCAGCAGCATCACCAGAGATCCAGAGCCTGCCGTCGCTAGTGTGCGGTCTGCCAGGGAATGAATTGCTTATATGCCTGGATCCTGACTCCATAGAGCAAGGTGAGGAGTTCTTGTGGATACTTACAGAGACAGGCAGAGTGCTTCAGCAAAGTACTGATAGCTGCTTGCGCGTCACTGATTATACAGGATTTACTAGTGGATTTAATGAAATAAGCGTGGTAAGAAGTAACTCTCAGTGTGAGAATGCTTCTACATCTCTTATCAATATCGATGTGGTCATTCCAGATCAGACCTCCGCAGACGCAGGCCCAGATCAGACTGTCTGTACGGACTCAGGCATCTTGGATGCAGCTACTGGTCAAGCCGGTCAAGGGTCCTGGAGCTCGCCCAATCCTGATATTGTCTTCGAGGATCGACTAGATCCTGCGAGCGGAGTATCAGGCCTACCACTTGGGGATACCGAACTCATATGGTCACTTGCTACAGCTGGCTGCGGTGTGTATAGCGAGGATGCCCTGATCATCACCCGGGTATCTAGCATAGAAGCGGAAGATGATGCATATGTCATCAGCGAAGGAGAGACGCCACTTGCAGTGCTAGAAAATGACGTGATCAGCACTGATGCAATGATCAGCATCATCAGTGAACCAAGCTCTGGTACCGTGCGAGTATCAGATGATATGATTTTCTACACGCCCACTGGGGGTAGCTCTGTCGATGAATTTGTCTACGAGCTTTGCTATGTACAGTGTCCAGATCTGTGCAGCAGCGCCACAGTATCAATTACGATCGCATCTGATCTGGAGTGTGAAATAACTAATGTACTCACGGCCAATAATGACGGTGTCAATGATGCGATCATCATCGACTGTATAGATGATCCTAGTCTAGCGGATAATCGACTTGTCATCTTCAATATCTATGGAGACGAAGTCTATAGCGCAGCGCCATATCGAAATGACTGGCGAGGCGAGTACAATGGTGAGCCACTGCCAGTAGGGACCTACTATTATTTATTTGATCGAGGGGATGGCTCTTCCCTACAGTCAGGATTTATCACCCTCAAGCGCTAAGGTCATGAGAAGAATTATCTATGTGCTAGCTCTAGTGTGTTGTACCACTGCTGTATACACTCAGCAGCTCCCTTTGCATACCCAGTATCTGTACAACAAGCTGGCTTACAATCCTGCCTACGCAGGAGGAGAAAGTGGCTGGGAAGCTACGGCTATGTACCGCAATCAATGGATAGGTCTGGAGGGAGCCCCCACAGTTCTTTCGCTGAGCGCACATGGTCAAGCCCTTGGCAACAATAGTGCTCTGGGCCTACAGATACAGAACTATAGTATAGGCATATCAAGCTTTACCAATCTGGAGGGGATGTACGCTTATCATTTTCCCTGGGGTGAAGGACACTTCAGCCTAGGTGTATCGGCATCTATGAGAAATGTGGTGACAGACTACACAGATGATCGACTCATCAGTGATGGTCCCGTAGGAGGTGATCCGAGTCTGGTGGAGCAAAGACTATCGCAGTGGAGACCCAATTTTGGTCTGGGAGTGTACTATGAGACAGAGAGCTACTTCATAGGAGTATCAGCTCCTCGACTTATCAAGCAAGATTTACAGTTTGATGAGGAGATGCTGGTGGACACAGAAGAGACGCCTCACTATTTCGCAATGCTCGGAGGCATGTGGGATCTATCAGCTGATGCTGCTCTACTAGTGCAGTCTGCAATAAGGACCACGGACAACTCGCCTCTAGACGTAGATCTTAGCGCTATCATCAGATATAAAGATCTTATAGACGCTGGCATCAATTATCGATTTGGCGGTAGAGATGGGAGTGCTGGCGATAGTATAGATCTATTGTTTTCTTGGAGATTTGTCGAGCGCGCTCGACTCGGAATAGCCTACGATATGAGTCTTGGAAATCTGAGGCAAGTGCAAAATGGCAGCTTAGAATTATTATTACAGTACCGAGGTCTTTCTCAGGGCACCTCAGAAGAACTGGTCAATCCGCGAACATTTTAAGAAATGAAAAACTACCTACTCCTCGTCTTGCTTCTAGCAAGTATCACTTCCCTATCTGCTCAGACATCTATGGATGTACTGGTCAATGAAGAGACAGTGATATCTGCTCTAGATTCACTCAATACCAGCGGATCAGAATTTGGCCCAAGTCTTTATAGCTCGGGACTTCTCTACACTTCCTCCGAAGGTCCCAGTAGAGCGACGGATGAGCTCCTAGGCAAGCCCGTTTATCGACTTTGGACGGCCACGCGCACAGAGGTCACAGTCGATGATCCTGCACTGTATTCCACAGATCTCACTTCATTTCTTCATGAGGGTCCGGCAGAGTTTACCACAGATAATCAAGCGCTATTTGTCACAAGAAACTGGCGAGCAAAAAACTTGGCTAAATACCGTAGGAAAAATAGAATAAAGCTCAGCGTCTATGAGCGCCCCGCTGGATCATCACAGCTAGAGTTATTACCATTTAACAGTAAAAAATATAGCAGTTGTCACCCTACCTACTGGGAAGATATGTCTACACTCATCTTTGCCTCTGATCGTCCAGGTGGATACGGGGGTATGGATCTATATAAGGTCACTCGTACCGCAGATGGCTGGTCAGAGCCAGTAAATCTGGGTGCCACCATTAATACTGCATCCAATGAGGTATTTCCCTTTATGCATGACAGTGGCCTTCTGAGTTTCAGTTCAGACCGAGTCGAAGGGCAGGGTCTTGATTTATTTTATAGCACGGTCAATGAAGAAGACATTTGGGCGAAAGCCCGCTCCTATCCGCAGGGATACAATACTTCCGCAGATGACTTTTCACTCGTACTTACTGACGATCTTCGCACTGGATATTTCTCTTCATCCAGAGAAGGTGGACAAGGTAGTGATGACCTCTATAAAGTCACAGCAGGCAATAACCGACTCATCAATTTTTTACTACCAGAAGAGCTGCCAGCTGAGGTGGTGACCACCACAAGCACTACAGATCAGAGCTCTTCTACCAGCAGCCGACTCGGTGCATACAAGCGCGATGTCACAGTCATAGACCAGACTACGGGCAGAGAACTAGAGGACGTACGCGTCTACGCGCTGGAGCTAGATGGCGATGATTCATTTCTCAATAAGGACCTCTATGAGACGCGCTTTATCCCTACACAGAGCGGCGAGCTCCTCATGAAAATCTCCAAAAAAATCGGAAGCCCTGGAGACAATCTTTACAGTCTCACAGATGAGCTGGGTAAGTACACACTGAGCTCAGATGATAAGAAGCGCTACGTGATGATCTTCTATAAGAATGGCTACGAGCCACTGGAGAGCGTGATGTCTCTCGGTGACTTTACCGACGCTGTGACCATCCCTCTCAAGCTAGAATCATGCATCAGCACAGAAGCGCTCGTCAAAGATGCCGCTACAGGTCAAAGTATAGAAAATGCTCGCATCGTCATCGATGATGAGTGTAAGACACTACCAGCTGAGTTCCTGACGGATAATCTTGGCTACGGCGTGGTATGCATCACAGAAAATTGTAGGAAGGACGTCTATATCGAAGCTCGCGGCTACGAGCGCCTCTACTTTGCGCTTGCCGAAGGTGAAAGCTGGCCTGTGGGCAATGTGTTTAGACTTACGCCTAGGGCCACTAGTACATCTTACAGTGAAAGCAATACGTCCTCTAGTTCTAGTCTTTCTGCTGGGACCGTCATCGTGCTCGAGGATATCTACTATGAATTTAACAAAGCTGAGATCGCCAGCGGAGCTGCACAGGAACTAGAGGTACTAGCGCAGCTCATGAAGCAGTATCCGAGACTGGAGATACAGCTACGTGCTCACACGGACAGTCGAGGTGCTGATGATTACAATCTCAAGCTGTCTTATCAGAGAGCTCAGGCGGCACAGAGATACCTGACTCGACGCGGTGTAGCGGCATCAAGGATTACCGTGCGAGGTCTGGGAGAGCTAGAGATCAGAAATCAGTGCGTAGAAGGTGTCAGCTGTACAGAAGCGGAGCACAGATACAATCGACGGACAGAGGTGGTAGTGACTGTGGCCGATCCTAGCCTTATCATACAGCAGTAGCATAGAGCGATGCACTTATCTTCGCTCTCTGAAACTTACAGAATGGAGAAGCTATGAAGATAAAATTTTGTGGAGCTGCACGGCAGGTTACAGGTAGCTGTCATCTCATCACCTTAGAGGATAACTACAAGATTCTGCTAGATTGTGGTCTCTATCAGGGGTACGATGAGGAGATGGAAGACTTCAATGCTTCTTGGCTCTTTGACCCAGCAGACATAGATATGATGGTGCTCAGTCATGCGCACATAGACCACTGTGGGCGTATACCCAAGCTCGTCAAAGACGGCTATGAGGGCCCCATCCACTGTACGCATGCGACCTTTAGCCTATGCTCGATCATGCTCCGCGATAGTGCCATGATCCAGGAGCGTGATGCAGAATACCACAACAAGCGACTCCTGCGCAAAGCCAAAAAGAGCAAGAAAAAAGTCAAGCTCAAAAAGCCACTCTACACCAGCGAGGATGCCGCTAATAGTATGAACAACTTCGTAGGACACGGCTACAATCGATGGCTGCAGCTACGTCCAGGAGTTGATCTACTATTCGTGGATGCGGGGCATATCTTGGGATCAGCGAGTGTCATCCTGCGCATCCAGACGAGCAATGGCGAGCGCATGATAGGATTTACTGGTGATGTAGGACGACCCAATCGTCCTATCCTTCGCGATCCAGCGCCCCTGCTCCCAGTGGACTACGTCATCACAGAGACTACTTATGGTAGCAAGGTGCACTCAGAGAAGCCTGATGAGGTAGATCGCTTCCTCAGCATCCTCCAGCATACCTGCATAGAGAAGCAGGGCAAGCTGATTATACCTGCCTTCAGTGTAGGGCGTACTCAGGAGATAGTTTACATGATGGATCGCCTAGAGAATGAAGGACGCCTACCTTCACTTCCTGTCTATGTGGATAGTCCCTTGGCGGTAAATGCGACACAGATATTTGGCGGGCATCCAGAGTGCTTTGATGATGATCTGCATGATTATATGCTTAGAGATCCCAATCCATTTGGCTTCAATGAGCTCAGCTATATCAAGCGAGTGGAAGACAGTAAGCGACTCAATCATTCTCAAGAGCCCTGTGTGATCATCAGCTCCAGCGGTATGATGAATGCTGGCAGAGTGAAACATCACTTGTATAACAATATCGCAGAGGAGAAAAACACTTTCCTCATCGCTGGCTATTGCTCACCAGGTACTCCAGGTGGTAAGCTCAGAGCAGGAGCGGATGAGGTATCCGTGTTTGGTGAGATGATGCCCGTGCGAGCTGGCGTGGAGGTCATGGACAGTTTCTCAGCGCACGCCGATCAGCAAGAGTTACTGTCGCACCTGCTACCGCTGCGCGATCGAGCCAAACAGTACTTTCTCGTACATGGTGAATATGAGAAGCAAAAGACATTTGCTGGGGTGATGGCAGATGCTGGTGCTAAGCAGTGCTATACCCCTGAGCTCGGTGAAGTGGTAGAACTGGACTAAGCAACTTCTATAGCATCGACTGCGTTATCTATCCCATGCGACGACTGCGATATGTACTACTGCTCACCGTGCTCTCACTGAGTACAGGCCTACTATCAGCACAGGATGCAAAGCTTGCTCAGCAGTATTATAGGACTGGTGAATATGCCAAGTCCGCGGATATGTACAGCGAACTGTATGCGTCTAGCCAAGGCAATGAGTACTACTTTAATAGATGGGTGGAAAGCCTGATAAAACTGAGCCAATACGATGATGCTGTCTCGGTGGTCAAGAAGGATCTCAAGAGAAACTCCGATCGCCCTCACAATCACGTCCTCCTAGGTACCATCTATGCTAAGCAGAATGAGACTAGTAAGGCGGAGGAGCAGTATGAGCTTTCGCTCAAAAACATGGGTAAATCCCAAAACCAAATACAAAAAGTCGCCGTCGCATTTATGAACGAGCGGCTATATCCCTATGCTGTGCGCGCCTACGAAAAAGGCGCATCTATACTCAAGGATGATAATGTCTTCGCCTACAATCTAGGAGACTTATATCGCCGCAGTGGCCAGTCAGGAAAGATGGTAGAGCAGTTTATAAGAGCTATAGAGACTCAGCCCAAAAAGCTCAAGAACGTACAGAATCTCCTGGAGAGGAGTCTAGATCAATCAGGCTATGATACCCTCAAGATTGCTCTATACTCTGCGTTACAGTCCTCTGAGAGTGTAGAGCTCGCAGAGTTGCTGGCGTGGACATTCATCCAGCAGGAGGATTACCGAGGAGCACTGCGTCAATATAAGTCCTTGGACAGGCGACTGGGCGAAAATGGCTCTCGAGTCTACGGACTGGTGGGAGTAGCATCTCGCGATGGTGACTATGATACCGCGATAGATGGATGTGAGTATCTCATCAGTCTGGGCAGTGATGGTACCACTTATTATCTCGATGCCCAGCAGGCCATGCTCTACAATAAGAGAAAAAAACTTGTAGAAGACTATGACTACTCCCAGGAAGAACTGCGCGAGCTCGAAGGGGAGTATCTAGCATTTCTAGAGGACTATGGATGGAACTCACAGAGCGCCAAGATCATCGTAGAGCTCGCTGAGCTAGAAGCATTCTATCTCAATGATCGCAAAAAAGCTATAGAGTATCTCACCACACTCATAGAGCTAAGCAGTCTCAATAAATATGTGAAGGCTCAGGCTAAGATAGACCTGGCGGACATCTATATCATGGAGCAGGAGATCTGGGAAAGTACTCTCCTCTATAGTCAGGTAGATAAAGAATTTAGAGAGGAGCTCATAGGACAGGAGGCAAGGTTTAAGAACGCGAAGCTGAGCTACTACAGTGGCAACTTTGGCTGGGCGCAGACACAGTTTGATGTACTGAAATCAAGTACCTCACGCATGATCAGTAATGATGCGATAGATCTGTCTGTATTCATCACAGATAATCTGGGTCTGGATAGCACCGCTGTGCCTATGGAAAAGTATGCACAGGCAGATCTGCTGATCTTTCAGAATCGCTTTGACGAGGCGATAGCTACCCTTGATGAGATCGTGAACGAGTATCCAGATCATAAGCTGAGCGACGATATCCTATACAGCAAAGCGCAGATACACTACAAGCGCAAAGAAATCCAAAAAGCCATAGATCTCTATCAGCAGATCGTGGAGGACTATCCTGATGAGATCAGAGCGGACAATGCTCTCTTCAATCTGGGATATATCTATGAGAAGATTCTGGAGCAGCCTCTCGAGGCTCAGAAGGTCTACGAGCGTCTGTTTCTAGAGTATACGGATAGCACATTCGCCGTAGAAGCACGCAAGAAGTATCGCCAGCTCAGAGGCGATAATCTCTGATCATCATCCTGGACTAGGGCGATACACTACAACCTTGGTAGGAGCCTCATGTTAGCATAGCTTACTCTATGTCTAGCTAGTCAGGCTCCATGAAAAATCTCTCAGCGCTCATACTACTTCTTACTGCCAATATCGTCTCAGGCGTGGCGCAGGGTATAAGTATGATTGCCATCCCGTGGTACTTTAATCTCGAGGGAAAGATGAGCTGGTTTGCCCTGATCTTTTTGCTGACTAATGTGGTATCGCTTTTCTGGGTGCCGTACAGTGGCATCCTTGTAGATAAGTATGATCGCAAAAAAGTTTTTCTCGCCATACTTACCGTCAGTGGTGTGCTGGTGACTGCCGTGGCGGCCTATGGTCAGTGGCAGGATGGTCTGGGTCTTTTCCTGGTAGGTAGCGTATTCACCATCACATTTCTCAACTACAATATCCACTTTCCCACGCTCTATGCATTTCTGCAGGAGATCACCGAGAAGAAGCACTATGGCAAGATCTCCAGTATCATCGAGGTGCAGGGTCAGTTTGCTACTATAGTCGCGGGCGCCGTAGGAGCACTCTTGCTTGAGGGAATCGATGGAGAGCTGGTGATCTTTGGTCTACGGATAGACGTAGGATGGACCGTAGCAGCTTGGGGCATCGAGGATATATTTACACTAGATGCAGCGACCTATATGGTGGCGATTCTCCTAGTGGCATCTATACGCTACCTACCACTTACAGTGCGCAAGGTAGAGATAGGAAGCCTGATGAGTCGCTTTGCTAAGGGCTGGTCTTATCTCAAGGCACATAGAAATATCTTGGTATTTGGTATAGCGAGCTATTCCGTCTTTCTCACAGTATTGCTGTCGGGCTTTTACTTACTAGCCCCTTACGTCTATCATCACTTGGATCAGGGAGCTGATGTGTATAGCAATATGGACATGTTCTATGGGCTAGGTGCTATCATGGCTGGATTTTTTGTCAGGACGCTTTTTGCCGAAAGGCGCCTCATCAACTGCGTCATATTCCTGACGGTGTTGATGGTACTTTCTTTTCTGGGCATGATCTTCACGTACTCAGTGCCACTTTTCTTTGTGCTGGCAGCGACACATGGAATATGCAATGCGGGAGTGCGAGTGATGCGCGTCGCCTACCTATTTAAATATGTGCCCAATGAGGTCTATGGGCGCGCTGCAAGCATCTTTGCTCTGACTAATATCTCAGGTCGGATCATCTTCCTCGGCCTTTTCATGATACTAGGTATCGCGGACGGAGAAAATGTCATCTACGCGATGGCGATGATGATAGGTTTCCTAGTCCTGACGATCCTCGTATTTTTATACTATTATCCACATTTTCATAAAGATTTGGTAAAGGAGATATGATAGACTTTTCATTGACGGAAGAGCAGCTGGCAGTAAAGGAGGCAGCGAGAGAATTTGCTCAGTCGGTACTACTGCCCACGGTAATAGATCGCGATAGAGAGATGCGGTGGTCCACTGATGAGATCAAGCAGATGGCCGAGATGGGATTTCTAGGTATGATGGTAGACCCCAAGTATGGCGGAGGGGGCATGGATGCTATGAGCTATGTCCTCGCTCTAGAGGAGATCAGTAAAGTGGACAACAGCTGCTCTGTACTCATGAGCGTCAATAACTCTCTGGTCTGCGCGGGTCTAGAGACCTACGGCTCTGAGGAGCAGAAGCAGAAGTATCTGACCAAGCTCGCTACGGGTGAGTGGATCGGTGCATTCTGCCTATCTGAGCCAGAGGCTGGTAGCGATGCTACCATGCAGCGGACTACAGCCGTAGACATGGGCGATCACTACTTGCTCAATGGCACGAAGAACTGGATCACTAATGGAAACTGCTCCAGCGTCCATCTAGTGATCGCGCAGTCTGATAAGTCTCAGCGCCATCGTGGTATCAATGCTCTTATAGTAGAAGCTGACTGGCCAGGAGTGTCCATAGGAGCTAAGGAGGACAAGCTTGGCATACGTGCCAGTGATACACACACGATCATGTACAATGACGTGAAAGTGCCTAAGGAAAATCGAATCGGCGACGATGGATTTGGCTTCAAGTTTGCCATGAAGGTCCTTGCTGGTGGTAGGATCGGCATCGCCGCGCAAGCGCTTGGCATCGCCGCTGGCGCCTACGAATTATCCAAGACATATGCGCTGGAGAGAGAAGCATTTGGAAAGCCGATAGCGCAGCATCAGGCGATTGCATTTAAGCTGGCTGACATGGACACCTTTATAGAGGCTGCTAGACTGCTCGTGTATCGATCCGCCTGGATGAAAGATCACGATCAAGCCTACACGCGTGCCGGCAGTATGGCCAAGCTCTATGCATCAGCACAAGCTATGCGGCATACCGTCGAGGCCGTGCAAGTACTGGGTGGCTACGGCTACGTAAAGGAATATCACGTAGAGCGACTCATGCGTGATGCCAAGATCACGCAGATCTATGAAGGAACCTCAGAGATACAAAAGCTGGTGATTTCTAGAGATATCGTCAAAGGAAATCTATATAGCTAGGCAAGATTTGCCAAGCCCCTTATAGCGGATATGTGAATCCTTTAAGGCCTACATGCCAAGCTTGGCACGTACCTGAGCTGTGATATCCTCCCCTTTGAGATTATAGAGGATGGCTCCAGAGCTCTCATCAAAGATCATGGTATAGTTGCCTTCTTTCCCGACTGCTTCTATGGCTTCATTGATGGCTTTGATGATAGGATCTAGTAGCTCCTGTCTACGCTGCAGAATAGCGAGCTCGGCCGCTTGCTCCATCTGCTGGAGGGCTTGCTGATCTGCTTGTAGCTCAGCTTCCATTGACTGCAGCTGCACAGGGCTCAGAGTACCAGTCTGACTCTTCTGCAAGAAGTCATTGTACTTAGTCTGCAGAGCTACGCCCTTGGCTTCGATTTCTTTTTGCTTGGTCGCAGTCATCGTCTCGAGCTCCTTATCTGCCGTGGTGGTGCCAGGAAACTCTTCCATGATATTGAGAGAGTTGACATGACCGTACTTCTGTGCGGATAGCTGAGTAGCTCCCACAGCGAGTAGGAGAGTGATGACTAGATATAGGTGTTTCATAGTAGGATAATCTTTAGCTCTATAGCGCTAAAGTAAGACCGACAATTCAGTCTAGCGCTGGGCTTTAACAGTTTGTTATGCAGAGATAGTGGTGTAGCGGGGTCTATGGATAGGATTACTCCTTGTCTTTCATCCCCTCTTTGAGCTCGGCTTCTACGGAGGCGCGAGCCGTATTGAACTCACGTATGCCTTTGCCGATGCCCTTCATGAGTTCAGGAATCTTCTTACCGCCAAATAGAAGCAGGATAGCAAAGAAAATCACCAGCATCTCTGGTCCGAAAAAATTGAATAAGCTGAAATGTAGCATCATCATAGTCGATTTAAGATTGACAAAGGTATCTCCTTGCCTTTAGGTTCCGTAATTGTATCACTTCTTTAGTCCGATTTCACGCAATCTTTCGTCTAGGTACTCGCCAGCTGTGATCGGCTCGTAGGCTATCGGATGATCGGCATCTACACACTTATCCAGACAAGTGAGATCCATCTCACCCTTAGGATGTAGGAAAAATGGTATGGATAGCCTCGGCTTGTGCCACTCACTGCGCGGTGGATTCACTACGCGGTGTGTGGTAGATTTGAGTTGATTATTGGTCAAGCGCTGGAGCATGTCACCTACATTGATGACGATCTCGTTTTCTTCTGGGAGTATGTCTTGCCACTCGCCATCGGCATTGAGCAATTGCAGGCCGCCAGCGCTAGCGCCTACGAGCAGCGTGATGAGATTGATATCCTCATGCTGCTCTGCACGGATGGCCGTCTCTGGCTCACTAGTGATAGGCGGATAGTGGATGGCTCTCAGGATGCTATTACCGTCCTTGATCTTATCATCAAAGTAGTCTCGGTCCAGCTCTAGATACTCAGCGATCGCCTGGAGTAGCGCCCCGCCTGACTTCTCAAATGCCTTGTAAAGCTCCATACCTCGCTGAGGAAACTTGGGCAGTTCTGCTACCTGGACATTGTCTGGATAGTTACCACTATTATCACCAGCTACCTCCTGACCAATCTGGAAAAATTCCTTGAGATCAGCCACCTCAGATTGCTTAGCGTGCTCCTTGCCAAATGATGTATATCCGCGCTGACCAGCCAGCCCGGCAATCTCGTACTTGCGCTTAGTCGCCACATCCATCCCAAAAAACTCCTTGGACAATCGATAGAAATCATCCACGAGCTCCTCTGCGATACCGTGATTCACCACGCCTACAAAGCCGTAGTCGTGAAAGGCTGCGCCGATCTGCTGCACGAATGTGTCTTTCTGCTCCTGCGTGCCTTCTATATAGTGCGAGAGATCTACTAGGGGAATGGCTCTATCTTGGCTCATGTATGTGTGTTTTAATCAGTGTATTGCAGAAGTATCAAATCTCATACCTCTTTTTGCCGATTCACGATCGCAAGCCGCGGTCGTGCAGTATAAATGTACTATTTCTGCGAAGTAATGTAAGCCAGTAGTAAGACGCTCTACTAGCGCGGAGGTTTATACTTGCTATCGCGGAGTATACTCTGAGCGTCTCTTGATGTCAGCAACTGGCGAGTGGCATCTGCCCCCATCTCGCGCTCGTATGCCTGGATGATCTGATAGCCTATATAGGAGGCGGCACGTCCTGGTGAGGCAGGTGGCATCCCTGGACTTGTGGGTGCGGGCTCAGTGAGCTGTCGTGTAAGAGCGCGCTTATAGAGCTGTCCATCTGAGAGGATGTATCGCCAGATGTCCTCCTCATTGTCTCGACACCAGGCGAGCTGATCAGCCCGATAATCTAGCGCCATATGCTCAGGCAAGTGAGAGAGGCACTTGCGCATGTAGTGACGTTTTACTCCTTTGTACAGCATAGCATCCAGCAGATCATCACTCTCTGGGTAGGCTACCATATCGTCGATCAGGATCTCTATCACCTTTACTGGTATGTACTCTGGGTAAAATAGGTGACTATTATAAGCAGAGAATGCTTCCGACTGCCTCGCGAGCACCGTGTAGTCCATCGCATCGCCGAGAAACATATCGAGACTCACACCTACGGCATCTTGTGACAGCGCTGTCTCATAGAGAAAGGGAAAGTAGCCAAACTCAGTGTTGACCGCAGAGATGTGGGGTATGTCCCTTTCGGGAAAATGCTTATGATACCTTGCAAGAGCCTCGTGCAGAGCAGATGGCATTTGCTCGACAGAGCCAAATCCCTCCTCTATCATAGATTGAATATCGCGATAGGCATCAGAGCTCAAATAAGCAGTGAGCGCCACTGTGTCCAGAAGAAAAGTGTCTCCAGGTAGCACCATCCTCATGATCTGTCCAAGATAGAGATCAGTCAGCCTAGGCTCGGCCTGGCGCAGCGTCTCCACGGATCTAGTCAGCTCTGTAGTATCCAGCGCGGCGATCATCTGATCATAGCGCCTCCACTCATCTGGCACGGCAGCGAGCTCCTCATCCGTAAGTGGATGCGTAGAGGTCTGATCCTTGCAGCTCATACAGAGTATGAGAAGAAGGAGGAAAGCTGGATATGTTACTTTTAGCATAGAGAAATTAATCGAGGACGTGAGGATCTGTAGCAAGGCATGCGGTGATGCAGACAGCTTGAAGTGACAGAGATTGATGATCTTCCGGCAATTGAGCGAGCTCTTATATATTCATTATATCACTTGTAGCACTTCCATGTATGATACGACAAATACGATACACCAAAGTAACGCGACTCGTCGCAATAGTAATATGTGTGCTGAGTTTCGGAAACGTAGCCACAGCACAATCCTCTAATCTGCGTGCGGGTGTTGCAGTGCATCCAGCCCTCACATGGTTTTCCACAGGAACTCCTGATATAGAAACCACAAGGAGCCAGTTTGGCCTTCAGTTTGCGGCAGTGGTGGAGTATAAGCTGGGTGAGCGAGTCTACCTGAGCTCTGGTATGCGATTTAATATCAACTACGGTGGCGGCCTTACCTATGCCAGAGGAGGTACCTTCTGGCCCAAGTCTGATCTAAGCGATGAGCAGTTTCGCACTGTGCCAGCAGGGACCACAATTGACTATAACATACAGTATGTGGAGGTACCGCTCGGCCTAGTATACTATACGGGCGAGATCGGCACTGGAACTACGAGGGCCTACATCGAGTCTCCCACGCTATCGCTCATCCTGAGCTCGCGAGCGAGAGGTGAAGCGCTTCTCCAGGGTACGGGAGATCAAAACATCTTGGACGATGTCCGTTTTCTCAATTTTGGACTGGGCTTTGGTGCAGGAATTATGCCCGACTGGCTAGGAGGTACGGATGTCAAGCTAGGGCTGTCCTATCAGACCATTTTTACTGATACGCTCAATGATGGCGTGTATGAGGATGGCAGTAGAGAAGATAGCAAGGCCAAGCTAGGAGTGCTTTCCTTTAAGTTTGTGGTCCTTCTATAACAGACACACAGCATCACAGAATTATGGTAGATCAGCAGCAGCTTCAGGACTTTGTAAAGGCAGCCCTCAGAGAGGATGTGGGAGATGGCGATCATACGACCTTGGCCACGATAGATCCACAGGATAAGAGTCGAGCCAAGTTGCTGGTCAAGGACATCGGTGTGCTCTCAGGGGTGCAAGTGGCGGAATCAATATTTAAGCAAGTGGATCCTGATTACGACATGCAAGTCTACATCGAGGATGGATCTGATGTAAAAAATGGCGACATCGCCTTCCATGTAGAGTGCAACACCCACGCTCTCTTGCAGGCCGAGCGCCTTGTGCTTAATGTCATGCAGCGCATGAGTGGAATCTCGACACTGAGTGCTAGATTCGCTGTAGAGGTAGAGGGTACTGGTACGACGATACTAGATACTCGTAAGACTACACCTCTTCTTCGATTCCTCGAGAAAGAAGCCGTGCGCATAGGTGGCTGCGCCAATTACCGTGTGGGCCTCTATGACCGCATCATGATCAAAGACAATCACATCGAAGCAGCTGGCAGTGTCACAGAAGCTCTGCGAAAAACAAAAACTTATCTCGATAAGCTCGGCCGTAATCTTCCCATCACCCTAGAGATCAGAAATCTCATGGAGCTAGATGAGGCGCTCACAGAAGGTGGCGCGGACAGACTCATGCTGGATAACTTTGAGATACCGCTACTCCAAGAGGCTCTACGCATCATCAATGGCGCATATGAGACTGAAGCAAGTGGTGGCATTGAACTCGCCACGGTGAGAAAATATGCAGAGACAGGTGTAGATTTTATTTCAGTAGGCGCTTTAACGCATTCTGCTGGTACTTTGGATCTGAGTCTTAAGATTGTGGAGGATGTTTAATTTGCGAATTTGCGAATTTGCGAATGGGCAATGTGACAATGTGCATATGTGCAAATGATTTCCGCTGCGCGCAATGGTGGTGCGTCGCAAGTTAATCTGGGGGAGATATCGTCTATAAGATAATGTATCTCGGAGTTGATTCTGAACAGCCCCCAAAGGGGCGACATCCAGTAGCCCAGGACGCAGTCCTGGGTCAGCTCACAAA
>JAHDBH010000016.1:0-13191 GCA_020630495.1 Saprospiraceae bacterium | reverse complement strand
CCCCAAAGGGGCGACATCCAGTAGCCCAGGACGCAGTCCTGGGTCAGCTCACAAAGGATAACTGAGCGCAGCAAACAAAGCAAGCGCAAGCACAAGTATGAGCAAAAGGCGAAGCCTCATGTCATTTCTATAGGTAGCGGGTCTCTCTTGCTCTATCATCTCAAGGTCTCGTAAGTAAATACTCAATCAATAATCTGGTCACTAAAAAGCAAATACGATGCCATATGGATTGATCGTAATATGTAGTCAATTTCCCTTCTGCGACTGCCGTAAGCCGCCTCATGGATCACAGATTAGGTACGCAGAGCTATCCATATCCGGCGATTGGCAAGCTGCCAACTATTCTTTTTCTGAGCTAAAAAAGCCTTTCACCTGGCGGTGTCCTGCTCATGTCTGATCCCATACCGCCGTCAACCAACTAGATTTACATCTGTTGCACTCCGCATAGAAAATCGACATGTCCACAGAAGATAGAAAATCAGATCATCTCACACTCGCTGATCAGTCTCAGACTGAGGCTACCACTGCGGATCAGAGATTCTACTATGAGCCGATGCTGGGTATACATCCCACGAGTGATGATCGCTGGCCCATGGATGTAGGTACTAAGAGGCAAGACTATCCCATCTGGATATCCAGCATGACAGGAGGTACAGGCGCTGCAGGACCTATCAATAAGAATCTTGCGGCGGTCTGCAAGGCCTATGGACTGGGTATGGGCTTAGGATCTTGCCGAATGCTCCTTGACAGTGATGAGCACTTAGGTGACTTTGACTGTCGCAATATCATAGGTCCAGACCTTCCGCTTTATGCTAACCTAGGCATCGCCCAGCTGGAAACAATCGTTCGTGATTCGCGCTGGTCGGATCTTGAAAGACTCATCTTGATGTTGCAAGCAGATGGTCTGATCATTCACGTCAATCCACTGCAGGAATGGTTTCAAGAAGAAGGCGATCGGATTACGATAGCTCCTATAGATCTTGTGCGTCGACTTCTAGACTGGGCAAGCTTTCCTGTCATGGTCAAGGAAGTAGGCCAGGGTATGGGGCCTGAGAGCCTCCGTGCGCTTCTAGAGCTACCGCTGGAGTCGGTAGAATTTGGTGCCTACGGCGGGACTAATTTCTCCAAGCTGGAAGCCCTTCGGCGATCAAGCCGTATACCCACAGATCAGTTTGACCTCATCAAGGTAGGTCACACAGCCGCCGAGATGATGCAATATGTGCGTGATATCCATGCTTCATCATCCGTCAAGACACGCTCCGTCATAGCATCTGGTGGTGTCCAGGGCTTCATGGATGGCTACCATCTCATACATGGCTGTCCTATACCAGCCATGTATGGTCAAGCTAGTGTAATGCTGCGCTATGCAGCAGAGTCCTACGAGGCCCTCCATGAGTATGTCGCTGGGCAAATCCAAGGCTTGATGCTAGCTAAAAATCTCTTACGAACTCGCACATAACTTTGCCCATTAGGTCAAGGACTACAAGGAAACCAGTGGATAAGAATAAGACTATATCGGGATTCTCCAAACTGAGCAAAAGGAAGAAGATCAAGTGGATCGTGGAAAACTTCTTCAAGGATCCAGAGCATGTGATGAAAGAGATCATCAGCCACTGGTACAAGGATGAGGAAAAACAACAAATCCTCGATGAAATCAGTGAGAATACCATCACCAACTATTCCTTGCCTTATGGCGTAGCGCCCAATTTTCTTATCAACGGTAGACCCTACGCTCTGCCTCTTGTCACAGAAGAAAGCAGTGTAGTAGCTGCGGCGAGTAGCGCGGCGAAGTTTTGGCTGGATCGCGGCGGATTTCACTGCGAAGTACTTGGTACGACGAAGCTTGGCCATGTGCATTTCTTCTGGCCAGGTACTATATCTCAGTTGCAACATCATGAGGAAGCGCTGATAGCGCGACTACTAGAAGTGACCGCTCCGCTCTGTGCTCGCATGGAGAAGCGCGGAGGTGGTATACGCTCTGTACGCTTGAGAGATATGTCCATGGAGATGGATGATTATTATCAGCTATTTGTAGAGTTTGAGACCTGCGATAGTATGGGGGCCAACTTTATCAACACCATCCTAGAGGCTATGGCGGATGAGCTCAAGGCGTATTTTGCCGATCAGGCTCAGCTCCCTACAGAGCAGCAGAGGCCAGATGTGCTCATGTCCATACTTAGTAATCATACGCCCGACTGCCTATGTAGAGCAACAGTCAGCTGTCCTGTGGGAGATCTGACGGCATGTGCGGATGTAGCACCTGAGATATTCGCAGAGCGATTTGCCAGAGCCGTCCGTGCAGCACAGGTAGATCCTTTCCGAGCCACTACGCACAATAAGGGCATATTCAATGGTATAGATGCCGTACTCGTGGCTACGGCTAATGACTTCAGAGCCGTAGAGGCCGCAGGTCACAGTCATGCTGCTCGTGATGGACAGTATAGAAGCCTCAGTGATTGTAGGATTGTGGATGGGCAGTTTGAGTTTTGGCTCGAAGTGCCACTTGCTCTAGGCACAGTAGGAGGCCTCACGGCACTGCATCCCATGGCAAAGCGCTCTCTAGAGATGCTCGGTAAACCTAGCGCGCGCGAGCTCATGTGCATAGTAGCAGCTGCGGGACTAGCGCAAAACTTTGCAGCACTCAGATCGCTCGTCACCACGGGAATCCAGCAAGGACACATGAAGATGCATCTCGGCAATATCCTCAACGCCGTAGGAGCAAGCTCTGGAGAGAAAGACCAAGCCACAGAGCACTTCTCTGAGCACAAAGTGAGCTATCAAGACGTAAAGGAATTCGTGGAGACACTCAGAAACTAAGCACATATTGCTTTTTTTCATATAATTGCTTCGTACCTTTATTTCTTATTTAGCCAGCAACTAAGACAGAACGATCAAAAAGGTATTTAGAGCAAACGGAAAGCTGCTACTCTGCTCAGAGTATGTGGTCATGGACGGTGCCAAGGCGCTAGCCTTGCCTACTAAGCTCGGCCAGTCCCTAGAGATCACAGATGCTAGCGGCATGGATATCTTCTGGAAGAGCTATGATCCGCAGGGCGACGTGTGGTTTGAGGCAAAGTTTGATCTCTTTAACATAGACGTCACCAAGACTACAGACGAGTCCAAGGCTAACTATATCAAAGTCCTCCTAGAAAACTGCATTCGGCTCAATTCTGACTTCCTCTCCAAGTGGAAGAAATATAGAATCAAGGCCAATCTGGGATTTAATCCCGACTGGGGACTAGGTAGCAGTAGCACTATGATTGCCTGCCTGGCTCAGTGGGCGGAGGTGGATCCTTTTGATCTATTGGAATCGTCCTTTGGCGGATCAGGATATGACATCGCCTGCGCAAGTTCTAGCCGGCCCATATACTATCGCAAGCATGATGGACATCCCGTGGTGGAGTGCTGTGATTTCGCTCCATCCTTTAAGGATCAGCTCTACTTTGTGTATAGCGGCCAGAAGCAAGATACCATCGAAGGCATCGCACACTATCGTGAGCAGATACAAGCCACAAGCCAGGACATCGATACCTTCAGTGAAATGGCAGAGAAGATGGCTACTGCGAGTAAGCTATCCAGTTTCGAAAGCGTGCTAGACGAGCATGACGATATGCTCTCCCAGCTTCTGCGCCTACCACGTATGCAGAGTGACGAGCGATACCAGGACTACTGGGGACGCCTCAAGCCACTAGGAGCATGGGGAGGCGATTTCTTCTTGGCTACTTCAGCAGAGAGCGACACAGATACACGCAAGTACTTTGCTGACAAGGGCCATGAGCATATCTTCAGCTACGATGAGCTCATCCTCAGCAGTGTAGAGAGCAATGCCGAGGAACTGGCATAAGGCGCGCTTGCTCCATCGTGAGCTCGCTGGTCCGAGAGCCATGCGTCTGTGGATTCATCTCTATGAGCTCGATCGATATGATTACGAGCCAGGACAGTTCATCACCTTTGATCTTCCCACAGGGACTAAGCGGATAGACCGCTGGCGGAGCTACTCTATAGCGAGCGCACCAGATGGTAGTGCCATCATAGAATTGGCTATTCTGTACATGCCAGGAGGTAAGGCCTCTGAGTACTTCTTTCATCAGATCCAGGATGGCGACGAGCTATCGCTGCAGGGCCCCAAAGGGATATTTACTCGAGCTATGAGCGCCCAGGAGCCCCGTCTACATGATCAGATTTCTGAGACAAGCGGTACTATCAGCAGACATGTGATGATTTGCACAGGCACAGGAGTAGTACCTTATAGAAGCATTCTACGGGATATGAATGCTCGAGGAATCGATGAGCCCGTGCATCTCATCTATGGTGCACGCACAGCCGCAGAGCTACTTTATACACAGGAGTGGGCGCGCTATGAGAGATCGATGCTAGGATTCCGCTTTACAGCTTGCCTCTCCCGTGAGGATCACCCAGATCACACCAGTGGCTATGTGCATCAAGTCTATCAGCAGGAGTATGCTGATCATGATCCCCAGCGGATATTTTATCTCTGTGGCTGGTCTCAGATGATCGATGAAGCGATGGAAAATCTCATCGCTCTAGGCAACGATCCGCATCAGATAAGGGTCGAACTATATGGATGATCCTCTGTGGAGTGCGCTATGCACGTCATACATGATGAGGATCATGCATAATATCGATACAGATTGGCTCATTCAGCTTATATTCGTCTAGCCAGTGCTCCGAGCACTACTTACATAAATCCCGAGACTCTGGATAGGATCGAACTCATAGCGGCATGTACTAAGAAGAAAGCTTCTGCTCAGAAGGTGCTCTATGATCGATATGCAGCTAGCCTATATCCTGTATGCTACAGATATGCAGGCAACAAAATGGATGCTGAAGATATCCTTCAAGAAGGATTCATCAAGATCTTCGCACATATAGGAAAGCTCCAAGAACCCAAGGCACTGGAAGGGTGGATGAAGCGGATCATGGTGAACACAGCTCTCAAACTCCTCGCCAAGCGAAAGCGTCTGGCTGAGAACGCTGAGCTAGAAGACTTGAGGGATCTGGGCTATGATCCGAGTGTGATTCATAGCATGACGGAAAAGGAAATTTTGCGTACCATAGCCACGCTGCCAGATGGCTACAGGGCCGTATTTAATATGTACGCCATAGAAGGATACAAGCACAAGGAGATCGCCGAGATGCTACAGATCGAAGAGAGCACTTCGAGAACCCAGCTCCTCAAAGCGAGAAAACTACTGATGAAGAAACTGGGTAAGTGGAGAAGCTTACTCGTATGATGCAAACCCATGGAGAGACTTGACAAAGACATAAGAGAAAAACTGCAGGGCTACGAGGCCACCCCATCGCCGCGTGTCTGGGAGGGTATACTGGCGCAGCAGGTGAAGCAAAATCAGACACGCAGACTGCTATGGATTGCTGGTCTGGCTACGGTCGCGGCTATCGTGATCGGCGCTATGCTATGGACCATGCGCGGGGACGATGTGTCCTTGCATGATGATCAGACAGCGAGTGATATGATAGCCACCGTGGATAGATCGACATCTGCTGATAGGGCAAGTAGTGACACTCCAGAGCTATACGATGAGGGGGCTTTCGCCCAAATGTCAACAGCTCAAGATGATCTCTCGTCTGCAGATCACAGCGCACAAACAGCGACTTCTCCCGCTGCATCAGGATCATCTACTGCATCTGGAGCTGCTACGAAAAATAGAAATACTACTCAGAATACAGCCAATCTTACAGATAAGGCTGATGAAGCCTCTAGAAGCACTTCGGCCCAGGAAGTCTCGCCGACTCGCCAAACTACGTATATGAATCCCACCCAGGCATCCCTTACGGAAAGCACATGGAGCGAGAGCGACAAAGTCCAAGAAGAAATCACGTATAGCAATATATCCCAAGATCGAAACAGCTCCACCATAGGAGAATCAAAATTCACCATCGGTGGTACTCAATCAACGCAGACCATCATACCAGCAGGGATCTCAGACGCTGTTCAGCAAGAAGCCATCAAGTCAGGTGCAGGCACGGTACAAGGAATAGGAACAGCCAGCGAAGACATCGACTATGCCGTGCTCATGCCTCGATGGTCTATGCCCAGTGTGACGGCCCTGCCTAGCTTGATGATGCAAAAGCAAGAAGCCACCGCGGAGAGCTTAAGCATGGCGAGCCTTCAGAGGAGACTCAATAGCTACGGATGCGAGCTCAATCTATTTTCTGATTGCTATCGTCATGACCCGCCTAGCAGTCGATTCTATATGGATATGTATTACAATCAGGTCTTTGGCGCTTTCCAGTATAGCACAGATGATCTAGAGCTGCAGACTATTGCAGATCGTCGTTCAGAAGCAGAGACAGTGTCTCGAGGATATGGCTTTGGGATGAGATTTTCAAGCTTCATAGAGAGCAGCGTCATGGTACGCGCAGGACTAGAATACTCCAAGGTGACGGAAGACTTCCTACTAGAAGACGTGGAGCGAGTCGTCATAGGTCGGATCATCACTATAGATACTACGATTAATACAGGTACTATGGATACCATGATCACTAGGGATACTGTGCCCGAGTACGCTGAGAGCACCACTCGCCACGAGTATGAAAACACGTACGAATTCCTCGACATCCCACTGGAGATAGGATACCAGTGGACTCGCAAGCGCTGGAGCTTCAGTGCCTACGGAGGTGTGATTGTGAATCTAGCATTTGATAAGAAAGGAACTACGCTGAATGACATGGGGGGCATCATACGATATGACGGTGACAATATAGATGGCGAAGAGATCTACCGGACTAAGGTGGGCCTGAGCCTCAGCACGAGCCTTCAAGCGGCCTATGCTGTGGCACCTACAGCAGATGTATTTCTAGAACCGCATATGCGCTATGCACTAGCCCCTATCACCACACCAAATCAGTCTATCCGTAAGAGATTCTACGCTACAGGAATACGGGCGGGAGTGCGATTTAGGCTTTAGATAATCTATTGTGGGTCAGTGAATCGAGACATAGTTGAGGCTCGTCATCAACATGACATGCAAGACCATATCCAGATATCAATGGGAACCAATGGATAGGTGCGCTGTTATCTTTGCAATCTAAGAATGACAGCACCATGGAGACTAAGGTAAAAAGCCCAGTCATGCTCTACACCGAGCAGACACCCAACCCAGAATCCCTCAAGTTTGTGACCAATCGTATGCTCTATCAGGGCACGGCTGATTTCAAGACATCTGAGATGGCTGAGGAGTGGTCGCCCATGGCTAGCTTTCTCTTTGAGCAGCCCTACGTGAAGGGAGTATACATCAGCAACAACTTTGTGACTATCAGCAAAGAGCTCAACTACGAGTGGTCTGATCTGATGCACAAGAGCAAAGAGCTCATCAAGCAATATATAGAAGACGGCAAACCTGTCATCAAAGACGGCTTCGCTGAGGCTATGGCCGAGATCGAGAAAGAGCGCGGCGCCAGTTACCAGTACAGCGAAGACGATGCCGTCCTAGTCAAGAAAATCATTGAGCTCATAGACACTTACGTCAAGCCAGCCGTAGAGATGGATGGTGGCAACATAGAGTTTAAGTCTTATGACAAAGGCGTGGTGACCGTGATCATGCAAGGCGCCTGCAGTGGCTGCCCATCTTCTACTGTCACGCTCAAGGCCGGCATAGAAGGAATGCTCAAGCGCATGTGTCCTGAGGTCACTTCCGTAGTGTCAGAGATGGGCTAGTTTTTTGAATGTGAGAATTTGCGAATGTGCGAATTTGCGAATGAATTTCCGCTGCGCGGAAGTGTATTGCTTCTTCATCATAGAAGTAGCAGTCTAGTAAGATCATAACGACAACACTTTGAAGGTAAGCCCTGAAAGGGCGTAATTCCGTAGCCCAGGACGCAGTCCTGGGTAAAGAGATGCCGCGAGTCGATCGACGGATGCAGAAGCAATAAGAAACGACATCCCTCCCGTCGAAACCAAGAAAAATTCATGTTCAATGCAGAAAATCGCCTACCTGGCTTAAAACGCATACAGGCAGACACATTCGCACATCATCCCATTCGCACATTCGCCCATTAGAGAGCCCTCAAACCGCCGTCCATCGATGAAAAAGCAGCACTTCTCTATTTTGCCGCCATTGAGCTGATGGGAAGTACTACCTTAGTCTCTGACCATGAGAGTACTCCAAGATATCAAAGTAGCCCTGAGCTCAATCCGCAGCAATCTGCTGAGAACCATCCTGACACTGATGATTATCGCCTTCGGGATATTTGCCCTAGTGGGCATACTTACTGTTATAGACGTGATGCTCTTTAAGATGAGCGATAGCTTCTCAGGTATGGGGGCAAACAGCTTCTCCATAGAGCGTAAGAGCACGAGTTTCAAGTCGAGTGGCGGTGGACGCACGTGGAAAGTCTCTGACCCGATCAGCTATCGCCAAGCTGTCGAATTTGCCGAACGATATGATGCTCCCTCGGAGGAGACAGTGCATCTACGAGCCAAGCGCAACGCAGTACTGAAATACAAGGACAAAAAGACAAATCCCAACATCCGCATCACAGGAATCGATGGATCCTACCTCGACATCAAAGATCGGACGATGCAGTATGGCAGAGGATTTTCGGCATCGGAGATAGAGTACGGACGTAATCTTGTGATCCTCGGTTCGGATATAGCGACTCGGCTATTTGGGAAGAACCTGGAGACTGCCGTCCAAAAGGAAATCACACTTGACAACAAAAAATTCAGGGTCATAGGCGTACTCGCCAAAGCCGGTAGCGCCCTCAGCGATCAAGTAGACAAAGAGGCCTACATCCCACTCCTTACCGCCAAGACCAACTACGGCAGCTCTAGAACCAATTATAAACTCGACATCCAACTACCCACAGGTACAGAAATGGATGAGGCAGTATCAGATGCCATAGGTGTGATGCGCAGCGTGCGCGGATTGCGCACCATCGAGGAAAATGATTTTGAGATAGAGAAAAGCGACGCCATGCTCGGCATGATCAAAGAAAATACGATGAGCTTGCGATTCGCTGCCATATTTATCGGTGGTATCACGCTCATGGGAGCCGCCATCGGTCTCATGAATATCATGCTAGTATCCGTCACAGAGCGCACCCGCGAGATCGGCGTGCGCAAAGCACTCGGCGCCACAAAAAGCAATATCCGACGACAATTTATCACGGAGGCCATAGTCATCTGTCAGATTGGTGGTGTGCTTGGAGTAATCCTTTCTATACTCATAGGCATCATCATCACAGCTGCCCTCGGTGGCACATTTGTGATGCCATGGGGATGGATCATTCTAGGCTTTACTGTCTGTACGATCGTGGGCCTCGCCAGCGGCGTCTATCCTGCAGTGAAGGCAAGTAATCTAGATCCTATAGAGAGTTTACGATTTGAGTAGGGCGGTGTTTAAAGATCTAATCAATCTATGTTTTGAGATTATACACTATTAAGGAACACCCTTTGTTGCGTCTTGAAAGTAATTCTTACAACTAGAGTGCGCTTGGAGTATGCAGAGCCTCGGATTTGCCAGGTTAAATCAGTGCTTGCGCAGTAGGTACATTGGCTATACGTTGTGATCACCATATGGCTGATCATGAAATATTAAATTGCATTAACTTTATCGCAAAGAATTGCAAGATGAAATTTTTTTATTGTGCTGTAGGTCTATTGCTTATTAGCTGTCTAGTGACTGATTTGAGTGCTCAGGTCAGGCTGCTCAAGGATATTTATCAAGGACCTGGTGGATCTGATCAAGAATTTTACCCTGCGGCCATTCACTATGATAATGTGCTATATTTTGCAGCGGGTGACAGCATACATGGCGTTGAATTGTGGAAATATGATGATACCGGCGTGTCTCTGGTGAAGGATATTAATCCTGGTGAGCGTGGCAGCTATATATCTCATTTTGTTATACTTGATAGGCGGGTTGTGTTTTTAGCAGGACAGTCAACTTCGCGAGCTGAGCTATGGACTACTGATGGTACGGCTGACGGGACCTACAGGATCAGTGATGACAGTGTAGGTAGCCGCGTGAGCACATTTCGATCAAGGACATACAGACCAAATGCGTATATCGTATTTGAAGATGAGCTATACTTTAGTGGAACAAATTCGCTAGATCAAGGTGTATCTGGCAACCAACTCTGGAAGACGGATGGTACCGTCGATGGCACTGTCTTGGTAAAGCAATTGCGCGAAGACAGAGATGCTTTTCCAAGTTCATTCACTGTCTGGCGCAATGAAGTATATTTCTCAGCGAATAACGGACTATGGAAGACAGATGGGACCACTGATGGTACGATATTACTGAAAGAATTTAATGACGCTGGTGATTCATTCTATCCTATCTATCTACAAGGAACTAGGGATCTTGTATACATGTATCAAGATGACGATGTATGGGTGACAGATGGCACGTCCGAGGGAACTGTTAAGCTCATTGAATTTATTAACTACTCGTATCAGGATAAAGGCCAAAAATTTTTCCAGATAGGAGATCACGTTTTATTTGGTGGTTACACCCCAGTGCTTGGGGCTGAGTTGTACAGATCTGCTGGAACAGTGGAATCGACTCGACTAATCAAAGATTTAAGTCCAGGCTCTAGCGGTGTAGTTCCAGCGCTTATGTTGGAGATGGGTGGGTTGCTGTACTATTTAGGTAGTCAGGATTACTTTGCTCATCATTGTGTTTCGGATGGAACCACCAATGGGACGAATGTTCATCAGATGTATCTCGATTATGGACATGCTTTTCATATGTCAGAGGCCGTCACTGATGGTGTACGAATTTATATAACGGCAGGAGGCTATGAAAATCAAGAGTTATGGATCACTGATGAAACGCCTGGAGCCGCATATATGCTTAAGATCAATCTACAAGGTGAATCTGCACCTAAGTACTTGTATCAGTACAAGGGAAAGCTGTTTTGCTACGCCAAATCTTCTAAATATGGCTATGAGCCTCATATCATAGATCTTGCTTCAGAGATAAGCGACCGTGATGGTGACGGTTTCTATACGGATGTAGACTGCGATGATACTGAGTCAGGTATTAACCCAAGCGCAGTCGAAATTCCAAACAACGGTGTGGATGAAGATTGTGATGGGCAAGACTTAATCACATCTGTAGAATATATTCATGGAATCGAGGTAGATCTCGTTCCCAATCCAGCTTCAGAGATATTACACATTCGTGGACTATCGAGTGGTGATATATATCAAATCGATGTCTACTCAAGTATAGGTACAAAGCTGCTTTCTACCGTTGGAGTAGATGCTCTGAATGTTTCTAATTTGGAGAGTGGTATATACTTCCTTTCTATTCGCAGTAGAGATAGCAGAAGTCAGAGTATTACTCCTTTTGTTATAAGTCATTAATCTCCTGTGTGCTATCAAGTATCAGCTGCAACTAATTGATGTTGATACGTGATCACACAAAGCTAAGAGCTGGGTCAAAGAAATTGCCATTTTAGCGATCTTCGTTGATGGAGTCTTAGGGTACGGAGATATGACGGTTCTTCTCATAAAGGAGCCAAGCCAGTAGCCCAGCTCCTTTCATGATGATTTACCTTGAGGCGATAGTTTAAAATTAGCAGATCTCTAATCGCTATTGTCTATAGTCCGAGTCTCAACATACTTTTTGCACAATAGAGCGAGCGCAATTAAAATGATTAACTTAATAGCTATAGAAATGATGAATTTTACTGGAGAATTTAATATAAAATCCAGTTAGTCGGGACTTTGCACTAGTATAAGTGTTAACTCAACTAAAATCCTAATAACTATTGCCCACCTGATTGGATTCCTTGTGAGCATTTAATAGCACTTTGAATTACAGATCCTAAGCTACTTCCAACACCTCATTGAAGATATGTTCATTGTTAAGTGAATGTCGATATGCGAGTGGTTAGTCATATGTCTATAATAATGCCTATCTTTCGAGCACACTCATATCTCACAGCATGAAGACAATACCAGTAATCCGCAAGGCTTTAATAGCCAGCTGTGCTCTGTGCATTAGCCTTACTTGCATGGCACAGATCGAGTTTGCCCCACTAGATGCTCAGTGGTCCTATGCTTATATTGAAGTTGGCTGGAATGGGAGCGACACCTTTAATGTCACGGCATCAGTCATAGCAAAAGCTACAGGAAGAGAAGATTCCTCGACGCTACAGTATGTGCGTGATGGTGAGGTCTTCCGTGAGGAGCTTCTGATTAAGTCTGGCGATTCTATCCGAGTGATCTATCCCACTGGAGAGAGCGATCTATTATATGTATTCGGAGACATCGGAACCCAGTACGAGTACAATTCGGATTTTGCACAGACGATCACGATCACTGATACTGTGAGTAATATATATAATGGTGTCAAACTCAAAGACTACATTGGCTATATAGATTCAGGAACAGACCGAGCAGAGATCATGTATAACGAGCTTTTTGGCATACATGCTGTGAGGTACAGTCTACAAGACGAGTTTGCCCGCGAGCATGCTACGGATATATCTTTCTGGACGATTTTATTTTCTGGTATTACGGATGTAGGGCAGTTGTATACACTGCTATGCTACTCTGATCCAGTATTCGGCAGTATAGATTTCGATGAGACGGGCTGCGAGATCAGGACTTCTACGGAGAATCTTGCTGGATCATTACCTTGCACACTGCGGGGCAATATGATTGGATCAGAGCGACTTGCCTATATAGACTGTGACGACCTGTACGGTGAGCTGCAATACAATTTACTGTCTCTTCATGGCCAGAGCCTCGCACAGGGTATGGTGATAAACTCACAGATAGATCTGTCGGGCGTCATTGCTGGCACCTACTACCTTCAGATCGTCAGTGATGATATGAGAGGAGTTTATGAAGTACACTTGTACTAGATAGCACCATACATTAATGGTGACTCAATACAGTCGATGTATAAGTCATGGTAACCTACTATTTGATAGATCGATGGAAGGTGAATGAGAGCTGCATCAAAACGGATAGTCGAAAATGGGTCTCGCTCGCATAAGGTATGCCGTCCCACTGCGAAAAGGCATCACCATCGCAACTATACCTGTAATGATCTAACCAGCGATCTTGCAATTCTAGGTTAATTACTCAAAGAGCGAAAAGACTTGGGCCCTGCAGGGCTTCCCGTGTGCAATTACCCACGAGGATAAACTTCTCGCCGTATCGTTTGATAAAAAAGTGGGCCCTGCAGG
>JAHDBH010000315.1 GCA_020630495.1 Saprospiraceae bacterium | reverse complement strand
GCAGTCTGACAGTAGTTCCATCAAACACTTGACCTTCTCTAGGTCCAAAGAAACCCTCGAAGAAAGCGTCTCCCGCAAAGATCTGAACGTTGTTTTTGTTACCATCGGAGAATGCACCTTCGAGCACAAAAGGAAGGAATCTATCAAACTCCGTATCGACTGTATTACCACGTGCTAGATTCTGTGCTGCTGAGATCGACAGAATGTCACCGCCCTTAGTATAGTTGAAATTGACAAAGAGGGATAGACCTTTCCAGCTAAGGGTACTCAAGTATGATATATTGTAATCAGGATTAGGATCTCCGATGGGTGCTATGTCCGTAGTCTGATTATAAAATCCTTGACTATTCACAAGAAGCTCACCATTAACTCTCTCAAATTGCGATCCCTGGATCGTTGAGAATGGCTTTCCTTCGATCGCAAAGTTTCCAAGATTGGGAAATCCTGCAATAGGTACTTGATCTACACCGTCAGCTATCTTGTCTACTGTATTTTCATTAGCAGTGAAGTTGACACCAAGATCCCACTGAACTGCTTTAGCTATTGGTGTAAGTGTCAAACCTAGCTCGATACCACGGTTAGAAACTTGAGCAGCGTTCAGGGTAGTTCTATTAAATCCTGTAGCAGGATCAAGATCTAGATCTACGATAAGATCAGATGACTCTTTGTCGTATAGTGAGAGATCAATTCCAAATCTGTTCTTCCAGAATCTTGCTTCCAGTCCTACTTCGATCTCTGTATGGCTCTCATGAGCAAGATCGGGATTACCAAGGAAATTGGATATCGTATTGGTATTGTTTACAGTTCCAGCTCTATCGATAAATGATCTCGTATTAGTACCGAGAACGGTTCTCGTACGATAAGGATCAGGATATCCTGCAGATGTACCGATACCAGCTCTCAATTTTAGGTAGCTGACTGCGTCACTCTGAAGGTTCTGGAAAGCATCCGTAGGTACAAAAGATATATTGGCACTTGGATATAGAATAGAGCGATTGGCCTCTTCCAGAGTCGATGTCCAGTCATTACGTGCCTGCAAGGATAGATACAAGTAAT
>JAHDBH010000314.1 GCA_020630495.1 Saprospiraceae bacterium | reverse complement strand
GCAGTCTGACAGTAGTTCCATCAAACACTTGACCTTCTCTAGGTCCAAAGAAACCTTCGAAAAATGCGTCTCCTGCAAAGATCTGAACGTTGTTTTTGTTACCATCAGAGAATGCACCTTCAAGTACAAAAGGAAGGAATCTATCAAACTCCGTATCCACTGTATTACCGCGTGCTAAGTTCTGTGCTGCTGAGATCGACAGAATGTCACCGCCTTTCGTATAGTTGAAATTAACAAAGAGAGATAGACCTTTCCAGCTCAGGGTACTCAAGTAAGAGATATTGTAATCAGGATTAGGATCACCGATAGGTGCTATATCTGATGTTTCATTGTAGAATCCTTGACTGTTCACAAGAAGCTCTCCATTAACTCTCTCAAATTGCGATCCCTGGATGGTTGAGAATGGCTCACCTTCAATAGCAAAGTTTCCTAGATTGGTAAATCCAGCGATGAGCACTTGATCTGTTCCGTCAGCTATCTTGTCTACCGTATTTTCATTAGCAGTGAAGTTGACACCAAGATCCCACTGTACAGCCTTAGCAATCGGGGTCAATGTAAGACCTAGCTCAATACCACGGTTAGATACTTGAGCTGCATTGAGCGTAGTTTCATTAAATCCTGTAGCAGGATCAAGATCGAGATCTACGATAAGATCAGATGACTCTTTGTCGTAAAGGGAGAGATCAATACCAAATCTATTCTTCCAGAATCTTGCTTCCAGTCCTACTTCGATCTCTGTGTGGCTCTCGTGAGCTAGATTGGGATTACCAAGAAAATTAGAAACTGTGTTGGTATTGTTTATCACTCCACCTCTATCGATAAATGATCTTGTATTAGTACCGAGAACGGTTCTCGTACGATAAGGATCAGGATACCCAGCAGATGTACCGATACCAGCTCTCAATTTCAGGTAGCTGACTGCATCACTCTGAAGATTCTGGAAAGCATCTGTTGGTACAAAAGAGATATTGGCACTTGGATATAGAATGGAGCGATTGGCTTCTTCCAGAGTCGATGTCCAGTCATTACGTGCCTGCAAGGATAGATACAAGTAAT
>JAHDBH010000313.1 GCA_020630495.1 Saprospiraceae bacterium | reverse complement strand
CTCGCCACTGCGTGAATAGCATCTCGCTGAAGTTTGTGGCAGCTGACGCTGAATAAGCACTTTCGTGTAGGTGAGCTATTGGGCTCGACAGTGACATGAGCAGCTAGCCTTTAGTGGTACTGGGAATGTTGTTGAGCTTAAGTCTCGACGATACTGGCATCGATATCAGGATGCTTGCTCCGTAGAAAAGGTATAGCTTTATATGAAATCGCTCACTCGACGCTCTGGATACTACTGCGCTTAGGAGAGTGGCACGTCATATCACTCTTACAATAACACCGTAAAGAATCTCATGAAAGGAGAAGCCGAGCCAGAAATTGCCGCGCAAAGCTTCACAGTAGCTAATCGCAGGATAGAGCTATTGCACTGTCATCGGATGCCAAGCCGATCCTTCTTCTATAAGGGTCGACAGTTCCCAGTCTGTGCTAGATGCACGGGCATATACCTTGGCTACTGTGCGTTTCCACTCTTTCTTTTTGGTCTGGTAAGTATGAATCTGTGGCTCTCCTTAGCGCTATTCCTCCCTACCTATATAGATGGAGGCATACAGGCATTCTGCGATAGAGAAAGTAATAATACTCGCAGACTCGTCACGGGCGTACTCTCAGGCGTTGGCATGTCATCACTTGTGTCAATCACAGGTATATTTATAGCCAAGCAATTACTTCATCTTATATCATAACATCATGACAGAACACGACAACTTGAATCACGGAGAATCCTCAGAGGAGCAACTGCACATAGGCTTACAGATCCTATCATTCTGTATACCTCTCGCTGGTGCAATCATTTACTTCATGAAAAAGGATAATGAGCCCAAGCAGGCCAAGCGCGCTTGTACCGCAGCGCTGCTGGGTATCGGTCTAGGAATTATCTTACAGATCATAGCCTACATGGTAGGTGCGGGAGCTAATGCTTTCTAGCATAAAGCGATGATCACCCATATGGGACTGAGCTGGATGGTTCACGACATCAGCAAGTACTGATATATATCCTAAAAAAAAAGCCCCATCACATGAGTAATGGGGCTTTTATATTATCGTTACCGAGATTTCTTG
>JAHDBH010000312.1 GCA_020630495.1 Saprospiraceae bacterium | reverse complement strand
GCGTCCTGGGCGTAGCTTGAGCTCGAGCCATCGCTCATTGAGGCTATCGTGAGGTGCCCAAAATGGCTTAGGATCAGCAGAATGTATCAATACAGGGATACCCAGCTCTCCACATTTTTCCCAGACGGGCCCGATACGTGGATCATTGATTTTGACCCTATTGCCGAGGCTGTCTTTGTTAGTCATGCCTTGACTCTTATAGATTTTCAGGCCTCGAGCCCCATTAGCGACATCATATTCTATTTGTTTGACGGTATTTTCGGTCCAGTCAGGCTCGAGGATCGACTGGATATTGATATTAGTGAATACCACTAAACGATCTTCGTAGCCATGTTTTTTGATGTTGTCAGTGATATCCTTGAGTGCTAAGCCTCCTCTTCCACTGAGGTTGACATTGACCATCATATTGAGGCTATCCATCTCCCTGATCAGCTGATCGAGGTCCATCGTGGCCATGCGCCAGTGATGACTATGCACATCTACGAATGGATACTTAGCGCTCTCGACATGATGCTCTGGTACGACCAATGTCGAAGGAGGATCGTAGGACTCCCAGTCAATAGTAATATCTAATGGCTCTCGACGCTGTGCATCAAGGACAGATAGTGTGCAGCAAAGTAGTAGCAGTAAGGCGATGTGTCTCATAGTATTCTTTTGGCTTCTGCCATAAAGCTAAAAAGATTCGATATTCTTTAGCTCTATTCTGGAGAGCTCTTGTAGCTCGCCACTTTCATAGAGCTCGTCGAGAGAGGTGACAGGTGTCGATTTATCATGCTTATAGTTGATATAGTCTTGGAATAGGACACCATCCACCTTGCGCTTATTATATGCTGATCTGAACCTTACACCACCGCCATTAACATGGTAAGAGTAGCCGAGATAGTCGACTTGATAGCTATCTGTATGGATCCAGTAGACATATATGTCGTCATGATCCGTGCCGCCACCATCTTGACTGAAGGTGACTTGGATCTTATAGTAGTTTTGGCCTTTTATCTGAGTCTCTCCGAGGAGCTCAGCGTTTACTGCCGGATCGTTGAGGAAGTAAGGTAGTATAGC
>JAHDBH010000311.1 GCA_020630495.1 Saprospiraceae bacterium | reverse complement strand
GTAATGATGTCTCCATGAAGGGTATGCACCAGAGTCTCAATATCGGTGATAATACTGAGATTGATTTCTCGGGAAGTTCATCGTAATGATATTCTATAGTTCACACGCGTGCTCATCCGAGTACTAAGCTTGATCGTACCTTTCCACCTATGCATGCCTTATATTTTAAGTTGACCCTAGCGACTGTCCTGGTGAGCTGCAGTGTCTCTAGTCTATCTGTCAGTGCTCAGACCATATTTACAGAGAATTTTGATACAGAACTCGATTGTGCTCAGTCAGGAATTGACAATAGTGGAAATTCCTATACCTGGTCATCAACCTGTCAATCTGGCGACTGTAATCCTAGCTCCACATTCTGTGGAGTAGACCAAGGATTTGGCAACTTCGAATTTAAAAATTTAGACGATAACGGAGGCCCTGACACAGTGCGTTGGATGACGCAGACTATACCTGTAGCTGTCGCAGACTATATTGGGTTTGACATATCTGTGGATGTCCAAGAATTTGGAAGCACTACCTTCCCTGGCTATTTTGAGGTCAACTATAGTCTCGATGATGGCGCTACATGGGTCTTCATGGGTAGCATAGGAGGAAACTTTGGTCAGATAGATTTTGTCGCTACTGATGTGACCTTTACGACTGATGTGAATGTCATAGTAGAGGTGACTGCTACCAATCTATCTAATCAAGTCATGGTCCTCAACGAGGTGACCATCGGCAATGCTGTCCTCTCAGATCAAAACCTGAGCCTGACAGTTGCACGTCGAGGTACAGGTGTGGAGCTCTTTGCTTCATCCTCCACAGATGTGCATGAAGGTCGCTATTTACTACAGCGTGCTACCGCAGATCGTGAGTTTCTATCCATACACGATTGGCCTGCCAGGGAACTTGTAGCGCGACAGACTGTAAGCTATCATGATCTACATCCTCCACATGGTCTACAGCAGTATCGTCTAGTCTATTATGGCCCTGAGGGACAAGAGAGATATTCTGAGACTATCCTATACAGAAGCGAAGAGTCTGCCGATGACATCTTCACTGTGACCGGAAATCAAGTCA
>JAHDBH010000310.1 GCA_020630495.1 Saprospiraceae bacterium | reverse complement strand
CTCCTGAATCACCCTAAAATGAATAAGACCAAATGATATATCATCATGGATCGGTCTTGTATTACCACTTATCCTGAAAATATAGTCATAGTAGACTTTCTAACTATCTGGGCTTAAGCGATCGAATAATGTGTCTCACCTTATTTTTACTAAGCTACTTTGATCCAACAGTTTCTCCCGATCATAAATATGAAGGCTATACGTACCTGAGGGTAACTGAGCTAAATAAAGTATATTCTTACCACTTTGTAGACTCCCCTTTTGTACGACTCGACCAGAGGACGACAGTAGTACATAACTACCTCTCTCAAATAAATAATCTGATATATCCACATGTAGATAGTCTTCCGTAGGGTTAGGAAATAAGTTTACCACTAATGATACTTCTTCATCTACCGTAGATACTGTACCTAATGGTAACAGCTTACAGTGCTCATCCGTACCGTATACATTCTCTGTAGTCAAGCAAACTTCGTAGACTCCATTGCTCGCATAGCGATGAGTTGGGAAACGCTCATTACTCGTACTCCCATCTCCAAAATCCCAATACCAACCCTCTGGCTCATAGTATGCGATCTCTACGAAATCTATCGATAAATGATCCGTACTATCTTGTACATAGCGATAGCGACTCAGCGGTGGCGTCTCTATACCTAAGGTATCGCATCCACTACCCGCAAGCGGACCTAAGTCCAAGTGGATATGATTGGGCATAGACCGTATGTATTGGGTAGGGAAGCGTATGCTGCTCTGACGCAAGTCTATGGACTCCTGATCTGCAAAAGGTCGCTCTATTGTAGACATCAGTCGATTGCCTGCGGTAGCTGCACTAATGTAGATCCTACCATCGGGTGCCAGCGCTAAGGGACCAAAGGCGGTACGCATCGTATTGCCTGAGCCCTCTGGAAACTCCATCACATTACCATCATAGATAGCTGCATCTACTCTAGAGCCTATGATGTCTTCTGACTCCAGATCATATTGATAGATCAAGGTATCATTGCTCGTATATAGCTTTGTATTGTCATGCGAAAAGTCTAGCCCTGCTCCCAGACCTATTA
>JAHDBH010000309.1 GCA_020630495.1 Saprospiraceae bacterium | reverse complement strand
CGGTCAATGATGATCCAGATGCTGATGGTGTCCTGACAGCGGTAGACAACTGCCCAACAGATGCTAATGCTGATCAAGCGGATGTGGACGGTGACGGAGCTGGCGATGCCTGTGACACTATTAATGACCTGGATTTAGACGGCGATGGAGTGTTGAATGCGGCAGACAATTGCCCTAACGATATGAATGCTGCACAGACCGATACAGATGGCGATGGAGTGGGTGATGTTTGCGATGCGGTCAATGATGATCCAGATGCTGATGGTGTCCTGACAGCGGTAGACAACTGCCCGATAGATGCTAATGCGGATCAAGCAGATGCAGACGGTGATGGAATCGGCGATGCGTGCGATACAGTCGACGATGATCCGGATGCCGATGGAGTTCTGACAGCCGTAGATAATTGCCCCGTTGATGCCAATCCTGATCAGCTAGATAGCGACAACGATGGTGTCGGCGACGTCTGCCAGGTCTAGCGTAATTGAGACGTCGCTCACCCTTGGGTGAGCAGGCGTATTACAGATCGGTGGCGATATAACCGTTCTGAGTCACCGCTCTCGGAATCGTGCACCTATAGTCGGCATGCTTGACTGCATGAGACCCGTACTTCTTCTGCCACTGATCTTAGGCTTTTGCACTTCAGCATTAGTGACGACCTATCCGTTTCCTGCGAAAACGGCAAAAGCTGAGAGTAGTCGAGTGGCAGTGGAGTCTTCGGTTGAACTCCTCATGGATATCGAATACTACGAGGATGACGACTACGGTTTTAGCGTAGCCATTCCTGCAGGCTGGAATAAAATCGTAGCGGTTCCGTCAAATGATTTCAGCGTTCTTGAGCCTGGATATACGGTCGGCTTTGAAGCCCCCAAGAGTGGCGATTACGACCTCTTTGCCGATTACATCATGATCGAGATACTACCGGGTAGTGATTCAGGTGCCTTTGAAACTGATGGGAGTAACCGCATAGATGTCTCGATAGATGGACGTCCCGCATGGATAGATATGCTGGATATCAAAGCCACGGAGACCGGGCTGCAAGACGTTGACCTGACTATCTACCAA
>JAHDBH010000308.1:686-1064 GCA_020630495.1 Saprospiraceae bacterium | reverse complement strand
TGCTATCAGTAAGTTTCATTAGTGATACGAGTTTAGGATCCTGAGAGTCAGTGATAGATGCTTTTTCGATATGCATTTTAGCTTTTTCTGTATCAGACATCGCTACATAGATTTCAGCGAGTTGTCGATTGACATCTATATTATTAGGACGCTTTTTATACTCTTTCATGGCATATTCTATAGCCTTGTCTGTATCGTCGTATAGATTGAGATAGATATCAGCGTACTCGAGATTCATATTGTGCCCGCTACGCTCATCATCTGCGAGCATCACGAATACCTCATCCATCGTCTCCATAAATGATTCATATCGATCGGTCTCTCTGTATACTTCAGCCATCTGTACATAAAATCCTACCTCAGGGATGATAGACATCG
>JAHDBH010000308.1:0-676 GCA_020630495.1 Saprospiraceae bacterium | reverse complement strand
GTCAGGATTTCTTCGGCTTTCGCCAAATCTCCTCTCTGATACGCTACATCTGCGAGCTCTCCGAGAGCAAATGGATAGTCAGGTCTATTGACGAGGATCTCTTCGTAGATTTCTTCGGCAGTATCGAGATCACCGTATTCTTTATACAGATTGCCCAGCGTCAGCTGTGCCCATGCAGTCTCTTCGAGACCTGGGTAGCCTGCTTTGACAGCATAGCTCATCGCCTCGATAGCGCCATCCACATCTCCATGAATCTCACGGAGGTAGGACACTCTACTATATGACCGGAGGTCGGGTTTGATATTGACCATATGGTCGGCAGCGGCTACTGCTTTATCATATTCGCCGAGCTCTACGTGAGCATCTACGAGTACACCATTGATCTGAGCGTTGAGTGGGTTGAGCCTGTATGCTTGAGTTGCAGTTTCTTTCGCTGTAGCAAATTCGTGAAGAGACAATTCTACCCCAGCCTTAGTGACTAATGCTCTGAATCTCAGGTCAGCGTCAGCCGGTGTAGATGCTAATATACGATCCAAAGTCTCTAATGCCGCTGGATAGTAATGTCCATGCTCTCCAGTCACTCTCGCCTCTCTCACATATATATGTGCGAGATTGAGCAATGCCTCATCACGAGTATCTGACTCCTGAGTGGCCATTGCATTGGTCATGTATTGAT
>JAHDBH010000307.1 GCA_020630495.1 Saprospiraceae bacterium | reverse complement strand
AAGGCGGGTGTGATCGGTATGACAAAGACATGGGCAGTAGAATTTGGTAAATACGGTATCACTGCTAATGCTATAGCTCCAGGATATACCAAGACGCCGATGACAGATGCTATCCCTGACAATGTCAAACAAATGGCGCTCATGACGATCCCAGTAGGATTCTTAGCAGATCCGATCGATATAGCCTATGGATATCTATATCTGGCATCTGAGGAGTCGAGATTTGTCTCTGGTATATGCCTACCTATTGATGGAGGATACTCGAGATAATCATGGCTAAACAAATAGATCAACCCATCAAGGTCCGGGCAGGAGAGGAGCTCGACACCACTCAGCTGAGCCAGTATCTTCAAGGTCTCAACCCTGACTGGGATGCTCCTATCGAGGTGAAGCAATTTCCAGGTGGATACTCTAATCTGACTTATTTCTTGAAGGTCGGAGACAAGGAGCTCGTCCTGCGACGTCCGCCATTTGGAGCTAATGTCAAGAGTGGACACGACATGGGCCGTGAGTACAAGGTGCAAAATCTGCTCAAGCCAGTATTTGATAAAGTACCTGAGGTCTATGGGCACTGTACTGATGATAGTGTCATTGGTAGTGAGTTTTATGTCATGGATCGAGTCCAGGGAGTCATCGTACGGGGCAAAGGGCTCACAGAAGGCGGTGAAGAGATCTATCCGATCATGTCTCAGGCGTGGCTCGATACATTTGTGGAGCTCCATGAGGTGGACTATGAGCAGGCGGGACTCGGCGATCTGGGTAAGCCTGAAGGATTTAACGAGCGACAGGTCAAGGGCTGGACGAAGCGCTATCTGAAGGCAAAGACCGACGATGTCAAAGTCATCGAAAAGGTGATGGAGTGGCTCAATAGTAGCATCCCTACAGAGTCAGATCATACCTTGATACACAATGACTATAAGTATGATAATGTCATGTTTGCTCAAGATGACTGGACTAAGATCGTGGCGATTTTGGACTGGGAGATGGCGACATTGGGAGATCCATTAATGGATTTTGGTACTACTTTGGCATATTGGAGTGAGGAGGAGGATTTGGCCGTATTCGGAGAGC
>JAHDBH010000105.1 GCA_020630495.1 Saprospiraceae bacterium | reverse complement strand
CTGCAAATTATAATATTTCTTTGAAGAGTCGCACATCTTCATCGAGCGCTTTGATGAATGCACCGTGTGCATCCACAAACTTCTCCTGTGTAGAGCGGATTTTTTCTTTCTCTTGTTCGATTGCCTCGTCGGCGGAGTTGACCTTGCTTTCGTAGGACGCGATGTTTTCCTGTAGCTCCTTGATTTTTTGCTTGTACTCGATGATTTTCTCTTTAAGATACTCGGTCTCATCTTCCTTATTGGAGACTCGCTTCTCGAGTTGGGATCTCATCGCTGCTTCAAATTGCTCTTTCTCTTGCATCAGTACCTTGCGATAGTGCTCTGAGGAGTGGATGAGTCGATCCTTGCTCAGTCCCACAGTACCCGCTGTGGCATATGCCGACTTGACCGCAGTGACCTGATCCATATTGAGCGCTTTGAGCTGCTGGAGCGAGCTCTTAAATTTCAGATAGTCAAATCCCTGCTGAGAGCTAGAGGCTAGAGCATTCGTCAAGAATTCTACACTGCGAGGGTCGAGCTTGTCCTCGGGATCAAAGAGTTGTTTAATATTTTGATTCATCGGTGTCGATTGTCTTTACTATGTAATGCAGATCTACGTGCTAAGATTTCATGCTTTCTACGTATGCTTGAGATTATTCTACGAGCGTCTAGCTAGTCTCCATCTGGTAATTGCAGTTGATCTATAGGTGGTAGAGAGTAGCCAGAGATGGATTGCAGACTGGCGTGCATCTCTATGGTGCCCTCCAGTACGCGCTCGATTTGCTTTTCGCGCTCCTTCCAGAGTCTCGTCATAGCGCGCTTTTCTTTATCGAGCTCGGTCTTCAGATTAGTAAATCCATCGAGGATGGATACCATCTGCTGTTTAAATTCTTCGCTGGTGAGAAAGTTATAGAGCATTTCCATCTTGTCGCCTTTATTCTCCCCGGCAGACTTAGCCTGGTGGACTTTCATGAGCATGACTCGGAGTACGCTGATGAGATCTGCATACTCGTGGTATCCGCATACGTAGACGCCACTGCGCAGTCCCATGGTAGCCTGATCGCGTGGCATAGCTGCGGTGATGAGGACAGCAATATCGCCACCATTTTGTCGCTGATCATCCTTGAGCTTGGCGATCCATGGTTCGCTCCAGCTTTTGGTCCGTTTGCTCTCTATGATGATGGTGCCGCTGACTTGTCGCAGCTCATTCACCACAGATTGCATTAGATCGGCGCCGCGTACACCTTTGGATACTTCGGCGATGATGTCCATGGGGAATCGTCTACGCAGCTCGTCTTCTATGGCGAGCTCTAGGACTTCTCCCTGGAGTTGCATGGAGCCTTGCTCGGCTTTTCGCTTCATTTCTTCAGCGAGTTTTCTTTGATCTTCGAGTTGCTTTTGCAGCTCGGCGATTTTCATATCTGACTTGCTTTTTTCGCGGTCGGTGATATTTTTTTCTAGGGCATTTCGCTGAGCATAGAGTCGCTTTTCAAATTCTGCTTCTTGTTCTTTTTTGCGGAGATTTTCTTCGCGCTGGTATTTTTCGAGTTGCATCTGGGCTTCGATGAGCTGGGTCATCTTGGCGTCTTTGGCCTTGAGTTCTTCCTGGAGTTTTTGGTCGCGCTGGGCGTATTCTTTTTGGATGCTACTTTCTAGTTGGGACCTTTCGGTCAAAAGCGCTTCATCGAGCTTTTTCTTAAAGAGCTCATTTTGGTTTTTACGTTTCTCCTCAAATTCTTTTTCGCGCTGTGCGATGGCTTCTGACTTTTGGGCGAAAGCCCGCTCACGCTCTTCTCGCTCCTTGATGAGTTGCTCCTGTTGCTGCTTACTCTTAAGGGCAAAAGCCTCCTCCATCTCACGCTTCTGCTTACCCAGACGATCACCTAGCTCGCGCTGATAATTGCTGACGAGGAGCTCGTCTACATCGAGAATGGTGCTGCACTGAGGGCACTGGAGTTGTCGCTTATCGGCCATGGTCAAGTGAGGAAATCTACGTCTGTGGCAAATGGGTAACGCATCAGGATCTCGATTCCCTTGAGCAAATCTACGTCTTCAAATGTCGCTCGATAGAGAAGTTCCATCACGGGTAGCCGGAGGCGATAGTGCTGGATGAGCTGATGTACGATTTTCATGGTGCGGAGGCCCTCGGCGAGTTCTGTGCTGCTCGCGATGACTTGCTCCAGGGATTCACCCTTGCTGAGTCTGTGACCAGTCTGAAAATTGCGGCTATCTGGACTGGTGGCCGTAGTGACCAGGTCGCCTATACCAGCCGTACCAAGAAATGCCTTGTGACCAGCGCCCATGGCCTTGCCGAGATGGATCATCTCATTGAGCCCGCGGGTGATGAGCATGCCCTGGATATTCTTACCTAGGCCATGGCCCGTGAGCATCCCAGAGCCTATGGCAATGACATTCTTGAGTGCGCCAGCCATCTCAGCGGCGATGATGTCATGCGTACCAAACACATAGAAGCGCCTGCCCGCGAGATACGATCTGCCGAGCTCTATGACCTCATCATACTCCGAGGCGATGACGGTGGCCGTCGGTTGCCCTTCCATGATTTCCTTAGCGAGATTGGGGCCAGATAGGCATCCCACGCGCACTACGGCGCTCTCCTGCGTGATGACCTCACTCATGGTGCGTATCTGCGATCTGGAGATGTCCTCATCCAGTAGCTGATCCTCCGTCACGCCCGTCAGGTCAAATCCCTTGGTAGCGTGGATCAATATGTGGGTAGGGTAGAGGTACGGGGCAAATGCCCTGATCGTATCGCGCATGTAGCGCGAGGGCACCACAGGAAATATGACTTGACACTCGGAGCATACTTGCTCTATATCAGTCGTCGCAGTGATGCGCGCAGGAAGCTGGTGACCATTGTTAGTGCCCCTGCTATTGATCGCATCCGCGATTTTCTGGCTACGCGTATACAGCAGGACGTCTGTATTGCTCGAGATCAAGAGAGAGAGCGCTGTCCCAAAACTACCTGATCCTATGACCGCGGCCTTTCCCTCCTTACTCCATGACGGGCGAGCCATACTAGGTGGGTAGCTGGTCTGGTGAGCTCATCTTACTTGCCTTGTTTCTTAGCCTTCTCAGCAGCGATGCGCTGCTGCTCTGCTAGTGCTTTCTGCAATCTATCCTGGAAGCCGCCTTTCTTCTTGGGTTTCTCCTTCTTAGCATTGAGCTCTGCCAGGATCTTGTCCTCATTAAAGATGAGAGTCTTAGTCCCTATCGTCTGCGTGATATTAAAGATGTTACTGAAGAGTAGGTAGCACGTAAGTCCTGATGCATAACTATTAAAGAATCCTAAGAACATGATCGGCATGAGGTACTGCATCCATTTCATCGCAGGATTAGCCGACATGTCCATGTGCTTAGTATTGTAATAGGTATAGATCACCGTAGTCACTGCCCAGAGAAGTGTGAAGAGACTGAGATGCGCTCCCATCCCCAGCGGCAACTCAAAAGGTAGCTGGAAGAAGGCATCATAGCTTGATAGATCCTTGGACCATAGGAAGCCGCTCTGCCTAAACTCGATCGACGCAGGAAAGAATCGATAGAGCGCGATCCATATCGGCATCTGTGCCACCATCGGCAGACAGCCGCCCAGCGGATTGACTCCATATTCCCTGTAGACTTTCATGGTTTCCATCTGCACTTTCTGCTGGTCGCCTTCGTACTTTTCCTTGAGTCCTGCGAGCTGCGGCTTGAGGGCAGCCATCTTAGCCTGGGAGTGGAGCATCTTGTAAGTGAGCGGATAGAGAATCACCTTCACGAGTAGTGTGAGCAGGATGATCACGAGTCCCTTACTGCTGAATAGTCCTAGAAGAAAATTAAACAGCGGCCTCACGATCCACCGATTGATCGAGCCAAAGATCCCCCAGCCAAATGGCACCACCTCTTGCAGGTCATATCCGATGGCCTTGAGCTCCTCAAAGTCATTGGGGCCCGAGTAGATCTGGGCTTTGAATTTGTTGCCGTCTAGTGGCACGGTGACCCATGTGCGCTGCTCCTTGAGCAAGTCTGTGTCTTCTTCGCCTAATATGGTCTCTGTGCGATCGCCTATCACATAGTCATCCGCGATCAGTGTGGTATTAAAAAACTGCTGCGCACCAGAGATCCACTTGAGCTTCTCGTCATCGAGGCTGATGTCCTTGCTACGGCGCATGCCCGTGTAGTCCACATCGTCGTCCAGCTCTTGATAGTAGAGCGCGCTGTACATGGTGCGCTCGTAGCGATCATTTTTCTCGATGGGCTTGAGGAAGTTGTTCCAGTAAAATTGTGCTTCGCGACCGCTCATGCCCTGTATGTCTACCTCGTAGTCGATGAGGTAAGATCCAGGGGTAATCTTGTATGTCTGCACGATCGCTTTGCCACCACCGAGATCACTGCGGTAGCTGATGCCGTCACTCTGTGGCGATGGCGTAAATGTCATGGAGCCAGTCCTCAGCTCGCGACCGCCGTCATTGACAATAAATTCCCAGCGATTGTCTGGATGATCCATGAGCTTGACAGGGACCTTAGCCTTGTAGTCGGTGTCATCAGTCGCCCACTGGTAGTGCTCCTTGAGCTCTACACCGCGGAGCTGACCACCCTGATTGCTGAAGCTCAGGGTAAATAGATCATTGCTGATGGTCTCTATGGACTCAGCCCGCTGCGCTGTAGGCGCTGCTGCGGTAGCATCGCTGTCCGTGACAGCGATAGTGTTGTCGCCCATAGCGGTGACGATATCTTGATCCATCTTCTCGGCGACACCGTTTCTAGCTTGCTCTATGCTGTCGCGTACTCGCTGGTGCTCAGCTAGCTCCTCTTTGCTAGGCGCATTGTAGATGGACATCCCGAGTATAATGGCCGCTATGAGGAGAAATCCTATGAGTTTAGTTCTTTCCATGGAGGTAGTTTGGTCGCTAGCAGAGAATCACTCTGCTAAGGAGGCGCAAAGGTAAGTGGCTGTATGCGATCGATGAAACTCTGTCGACGTATCTGTTCATCTCATAGATGGGTGTAATAGCCAGACGAGATTAGGAGTGATGGGATCGTACCTTTGTCCCTGTCAACTACAGATAAGTACAAACCATATGATGGACACTCTCGTAGGTCGATTTATCGATCAGATTAAGGAAGCGAATGAGCTATTTTCAGGTAAGACGATAAAGCCATCTGGTGACATCCGTGCCGTATACATAGCTGGTATGGGTGGCTCTGGAATCGGCGGTGACTTTGTAGCGACCTTGGGCAGATCAGTAGCGTCAGTACCCATCATCGTAGGCAAGGACTATGAGATTCCCGCTTGGATAGATCAGCACACACTATGTATATGTAGTAGCTACAGCGGCAATACGGAGGAGACCCTCACGGCGATGCAGTCTATGATGGATCGTGGTGCTCAGATGCTATGCGTGACCAGTGGTGGAAGGATGCTAGAGCTAGCTCAGGAGCATGGATACGACTGCATGCAACTGCCAGGTGGATGGCCATCTCCGCGTGCATGTCTGGGATATTCTATGGTGGCGCAGATGTACGCCCTTACGGGCAAAGGCGTGCTACCAAACTCTCTGCCAGCACAGATAGCTGGTGCAGTTGCACTGCTCGAGGGTGAGGCAGACGATATCAAAGCCAGAGCTAGGATGATTGCAGCGGCACTTCACCACAAGACTGCAGTCATCTACAGTACAAGTCCGCTAGAGCCATGTGCCGTGCGCCTCAGACAGCAGATCAATGAAAATGCGAAGACTCTCTGCTGGCATCATGTCATACCCGAGATGAATCACAATGAGCTGGTAGGCTGGAAAGATGAGCGACCCGATCTGGTGGCGATATTCCTGCGCACTCGTGATGATCTGGAGCGCAATCAAGTGCGGACGGATATCTGCAAAGATATCCTCAGAGATCTGTGCTCAGGGATCGTGGAGATCTATGCCAAGGGCACTGGTCCCGTGGCACAGAGCTTGTATCTGGTTCACCTGATTGACTGGGTCAGTGTGTATCTCGCTGATATGAGATCCGTGGACGCTGTAGAGATTGATGTGATCGATCGGCTCAAGGCCGAGCTGGCAGATGCCTAGAGATCCACGGAGGTAGCTGAGAAAGGTGGGCTGGGGTAGATGATTACCTTTGCAGCTTCATTTCTACCATTTTTAATTCCAATTGTGAAAGATTTCCGTCAACTGGGGCTGAGCGATGAGGTGCTCAGAGTCCTCACCGAGCTCGGTTTTGAGCAGCCCACAGACATACAAAAGCAAGCGATACCCTTCCTTCTCACTGAGTACAGAGACCTCATAGGTCTGGCTCAGACAGGTACGGGTAAGACAGCTGCTTTTGGTCTGCCGCTCATCGAGCGAGTGAGCCACGAGTTTCCAGCGACGCAGGCGCTCATACTCTCACCTACGCGTGAGCTATGTCGCCAGATCCATGAGCAGATGGAGAAGTATGGGAAGTACCTTCCCAAGATCAATATCCTATCCGTCTATGGCGGTGCGCCGATACAGACTCAGATCAGAGCTCTGCGCAATACGCAGCATATCATCGTCGCCACACCTGGTAGACTGATAGATCTCATTCATCGACGCAAGATCGATCTGTCGCAGCTCGCTGTGGTAGTCCTTGATGAAGCGGATGAGATGCTCAATATGGGATTTAAAGAGGAGATCGACGAGATCCTCGCCACTACTCCCAAGGACAAGATGACCTGGCTCTTCAGTGCCACTATGCCCAATGAAATCAAGCATATCGTCCGCGAGTATATGGATGATCCGCTGCGTGTCTCCATAGATCGTAAGCAGGAGGTCAATGTCAACATCACACATAGATACGCCCTCGTGAGACCTAGAGACAAGTCCGAGGCGCTGATGCGCTTTGTGGATAGTGAGAAGGATCTACGAGGAATCGTTTTTTGCCGGACACGGCGCGACACCCAGGAGCTTGCAGAGAAATTACTCCAGCGCGGATACCGCGTAGATGCACTGCACGGAGATATGTCGCAGGCCCAGCGCGATAGGACGATGAAGCGCTTCAAAGAAGGATCCCTCGCCGTACTCATAGCGACAGATGTAGCAGCGCGAGGTATCGATGTAAATGATCTGACCCACGTATTTCATTACAGCTTGCCTGATGATCTGGCTTACTATACCCACCGTAGCGGACGTACCGCCCGAGCAGGAAAGTCGGGCGAGTCTATCTGTCTGCTGCCTAGCCAGGACATGTACAAGCTCAAGCGCCTGGAGAAGTCGCTCAAGATCACCTTCAATAAGGCAACCATACCTGGAGCAGAGGCCATTGCGAGCAGCCGCATAGAGGCATGGGCTCTCTCACTGCTGAATACCGATGGAAAGAAAAAAGTCAAGAAAGCCGATCCCGCTCTAGTGGACAAGGCGATCATGCTCTTTGGAAGTCTCTCCAAAGAAGAACTCATCTCCAAGCTGGTATCAGCGGAGGTAGCACGCTTAGATCTAGGATCAGATAATGATCTCAATCAGACCGATTCTTGGGACGGGGGTGGCGGCGGAGGCCGCAAGCGCAGCGGCGGCCGCAATAGAAGTGGCGGCGGTGGATACCGCGGTGGCGGCTATCGCAAAGGAGGCGGTGGCCGCAGTGGTGGTGGCGGACGTGGCGATGGTCGCCGCGACTTCCGTAAAAAGAACTCACGCGGCGATGGCGGCGGAGGCTACTCAGGTGGCAAATCAAATCGCAATTACCGTAAGAAGGGGTAGGCACGCGGTGGCGGCTGCATTGATAGTGAGCTGCGGGGTTTATCCCGTGGTTACTGAGTGAACCAAGGAGAAAGCATCTGCTACGGTGGTAAGCTGCGGGGTTCACCCCGCAGTGG
>JAHDBH010000104.1 GCA_020630495.1 Saprospiraceae bacterium | reverse complement strand
AGCTTACTGTAAACTGTATTTTATCGAGAGCCTATGACCCACCTCCGCCCAAATACCAGATTTTCCATACATTCACTCCATGAAGAATCACCAGCTATCCATCATCACCTTGCTTCTGCTTTTTGTCCTGTGTATCTCACCTCATTCCCACGCACAGAAAAGGAGTAAAAAGAAGCTACAAGAATCGCAAACCCAGCAATCTGAGGCAATCAATCTCAGCGCACTCCGATGGAGGTGCGTGGGCCCAGCACTCACCAGTGGACGCATCGCTGACATTGCTGTGCATCCAGATCATCACAAGATACAGTACATAGCCACCGCCAGTGGTGGAGTATGGAAGACCAGCAATCACGGGACTACCTACGAGCCTATCACAGACGGTCAGGCAAGCTACTCCATGGGATGCATCACTCTCGACCCTTCACAGCCCAATACCGTATGGGTTGGCTCAGGTGAGAACAATAATCAGCGATCCGTCGCATACGGTGACGGTATCTACCGCTCAGATGACGCTGGCGCCAGTTGGAAACACATGGGCCTCAAAGAGTCCGAGCATATAGGTCGCATCATAGTGCATCCAGAGGAATCAGACATCATCTATGTCGCGGCCATAGGACCACTATGGTCATCAGGTGGTGACAGAGGAGTGTACCGATCACAAGATGGTGGAGACACATGGGAGCAAGTCTTAGAGATAGATAAGCACACAGGGGTCAATGATATCGTCATGCATCCCACAGATCCTGACGTTCTGTATGCTTCAGCGCTGCAAAGAAGACGGCACGTCTATACCTACGTAGGTGGTGGACCTGGCTCAGGCATGTATCGCAGTACGGACGGCGGTGACACCTGGGAAGAGATTTCCACAGGCCTACCCACTACAGAGATGGGTCGCATAGGCTTAGCTGTGACGCCTGCCGCACCTGATCGAGTCTACGCGATTGTAGAAGCCGCCGAGGGCAAAGGCGGTTTCTATATGAGTGATAATCGTGGCGCCAATTGGCAGAGACAATCTGGACAGAGTACGAGCGGTAATTATTACCAAGAGATCATCACAGACCCTCACCGTGCAGACGTGATTTACTCTATGGACACTTGGATGAAAGTCAGTACAGACGCTGGTAAGTCGTGGTCGCTTGTAGGCGAAGACACTAAGCATGTGGACAACCACAGCATGTGGATAGATCCTGCCGATGGAGAGCACTGGATCGTGGGCTGCGATGGTGGAATCTATGAGACATACGACGCCGCGACTACGTGGATTTTTCACAAAAATCTCCCCGTCACGCAGTTCTATAAAGTCGCCGTGGACAATGACGAGCCGTTCTATAACATCTATGGTGGAACTCAGGACAACTTCAGCATAGGAGGACCGTCTCGAGTGAGTAACTCGCATGGAATCAGAAACGAAGATTGGTTCATCACTCATGGCGGAGATGGATTTGAGAGTCAGGTTGACCCAGAGAATCCTGATATCATCTATGCGCAGTCACAGTACGGCGTACTCGTGCGATACGATCGCCAGAGCGGAGAAGAGCTCGGCATCCAGCCCAAAGAAAGAAAAGGCGAGGACGGCTATCGGTGGAACTGGGATGCTCCCCTTATCGCCAGTCCGCACAGTAGTGGTCGCGTATATTTTGCGGCCAACAAAGTATTTAGGTCTGATGACTACGGCAACAGCTGGGAAGTGATCAGCGAGGATCTTACGCGCCAGCTCAATCGAAATGAGCTTCCTGTCTACGACAGGATCGTCAGCATAGATGCCGTCATGAAAAATGCCTCTACCTCGCCCTACGGGACTATCGTGGCCATGTCCGAGTCCACTCTTGATCCTGATGTCCTAGCTGTAGGTACAGATGATGGTCTCATACAGATCACCGAGGATGGTGGCGATAGCTGGAGATCTATAGACAATCTACCTGGAGCGCCCTCTAGGTCGTACGTGAATAGTGTCTATCTCTCGCAGCACGATCGCGCCACTGTCTACGCCGCGCTCAATCATCATAAGTACGGCGACTTCACACCATATATATATGTATCGCGTGATATGGGCATCACTTGGAATCGCATCACTGCAGGACTGCCAGATCGCGGTAGCGTCTATGCCATAGAGCAGGATCATGACGATCCAGAGCTACTATTTTGTGGGACCGAGTTTGGTGTGTACTATAGTGCCACAGGAGGATCTCAGTGGACTGCTCTCGGTAGTGGATTGCCTACCGTCGCTGTGCGCGATATTGCCATCCAGAAGCGCGAGGATGATATCGTGCTCGGCACATTTGGTAGAGGATTTTATGTGCTGGATGATTACAGTGTATTGCGCGGGCTTTCGCCCAAAAACGGCCAGACTCCTGACGGCATCTTATCAGTACGTGATCCACTCATGTGGGAGCAAGACGCACCGCTAGGTTTACCCGGAAAGTCATTTCAAGGCGACGACTATTACACAGCGCAAAATCTCGGACCTGTAGCGCTTATACGATATTATTACAGCCAAGAGCACAAGTCACTCAAGTCAGAGCGTCAAAAGGCTCAGAAGGATGCTATCAAGAATGAGGTAGACAGCAAGTATCCAGACTATGATGCACTCGTAGCTGAAAGAGATGAGCAGAAGCATCAGCTCGTATTCACCATTACAGATGCGGACGGAAAGTTCATCCATCAGATACAGCAATCAGCCTCCAAAGGCCTCGGCAGTATGGAATGGAACCTGCGATATCACCCCACGGCACCTATTGACCTCAGTTCCCCAGGATTTTACAATCCCTTTGCAGGTAAGAGAGAGGGTACGCTCGTAGTGCCAGGCGACTACACTGTGCAGATGGCCGTATATCATGATGGTGAGAGCAAGGATCTTGGAGATCCAGTGACATTTACGGTTAAGGCTCTGGATAGATCAGTGATGCCAGCTCGCGATCGAGCGGTTACATCGGCGTTTCAGAGAGAAGTGGAGGCATTCGCCACGGAGATCTCTGTGCTAGGTGCTCGTATGAGCGAGGTAAGAGATCAGTTGAGGTATATGCGTGAGTCTGCTAAGTATACCCAGAGGCCTTGGTCAGAGATCGTCGCTAAGATAGATGCTATCTCCAGCGAGATGGACGAGATCAGTCGTATGCTCTATGGTGATAATATAAAGACCAAGCTCGATATGGGACAGCCCGTCACACCAGCAGCTAGGGTAGGATGGATTACCTATGAGAGCAAGTACAGCACTTCTGATCCCACAGAGACTCATCAGATGAGTCTCGCTATCGCTAAGGAAGAGTTTGTCCCTATCAAGGCCCGTGCAGATGCTCTCTTCTCTGGCCCGCTTGCAGAACTACATGAGTTGCTCGATGAGGCGGGAGCGCCGTATACGCCTGGGAGGGGGTAGGAGCATTGTTGACGTAAGGATAGACAAAGACTAGTATAAATGAAAATAATCCTCAGTCGAAAAGGTATCGATGACAAGTACGGTAGCGGCTATAGCCTCATCTATCCAGACGGAGCCATGATGTCGATACCTATACCAGATGTCGCAGACGGTGGTTATCCATATAAGAATCTATGCTGGAAGTATACTTCATACATGGACGAGATCACCTCTCTAGGATTGAGAATAAAGGGCGGTCCTAACTGTCACCTGGATCCTGATCTTATAGCTAGTGTCAAGCCGCGTAGGAGTGGCTGGAAAGGTTGCTTTGGGCAAGCAGCTGCAGCTCAGTCGCATCTGATCAATGAAGGCGTGAGCAAGGGGGATGTATTTCTATTTTTTGGTAGTTTCAGAGAATTGTACCGCGACGAGTCGGGAGCACTGGGGGTGGAGCCGCAGCATACTAAGCACGTGCTCTTTGGTTATCTACAGATAGGTGAGATCTATACGAATGAGGCCATCCAAGAGCGGTTATCATCTGGAGCCTTTCACGATCATCCACACGTGGTGCACGCCTACACACCACAGAATGGCGTCTATATAGCAGCGGACACATTTATGGATACGGGTCTTCCAGGTTGGGGGACTTTCAACTATAGTCCCGCTCTAGACCTGACCAAGCCTGGCTACAAAAAAAGCCACTGGGAGTTGCCACTAGACTTTCACTATGATCACGGTACAGTCATATCTAGACACGCTAATCATGATCGCTATAGAAAGCACAACGATAAGCTGATATTGCATACCGTTGGACTAGGTCAAGACTTTGTAGTCAGTGGAAATAAGAATGTAGTAAAATGGGCAAGCGAAATAATCAGTGGTCACGTTGGTATTGATTGAGCTGCACTATGGTAATCGCTCGTGGAGCGCTTTGCAGTGCGGGTAATCTGCTCGACATTATCACTTACAAGTCGACCCGCAACCTACCCACGCTTCCGCGCCACGAGCGTCTGATTGCCCTTGGTCACTTGGCCCAGATCTACTAGAATCTCATAGTCCAGCGGCAGTAGCAGATCTACTCTGGAGCCAAACTTGATGAAACCAATCTCATCACCATAGGCAAGCTCGTCACCTTGCTGCGTATCGCAGATGATCCGGCGTGCCATCACTCCCGCGATCTGCTTGCAGTAGATGACATCTGAGCCGTGCTGGATCAGGATCTCGCTGTGTTCATTGAGTTCAGAGCTCTTGGGATTGCGGGCAAATAAATAATCTCCATCGATCACTCCAGCACTCAATACCTCCCCACTACAGGGCGTCCAGTTCACATGGACATTAAGCGGAGACATAAATATGCTGAGCTGGGTACGGCGCTCCTGGAAGTGCTTCTTCTCATCCACGTGCTCTATGACGACCACTACACCATCAGCAGGTGCATAGATCTCGCCTTGCTGAGCACCTGCGAGGACACGACGGGGATAGCGGAAAAATTGCCAACAGAATACGGCTATGATGATGGCGGCTAGCGATAGGAGACTCCAGACCCATTTGGGCGAAAGCCCCATCACCAGTGGAACCAAACTCGCCACCACGAATATGCTCACTATCACGAGCGTGGACCTGCCACTAGGATGAAATCGTACCATAGTCAAGAATCTACCAGCCAAAGATAGGCCGCTGCAAAAGGCACGGCGCACAGAAATGCATCAAATCGGTCTAGCACACCACCGTGATCACCCAGTAGAGTACCTGAGTCTTTGACACCCGCCAGACGCTTATAGTGTGACTCAATCAAGTCGCCGAGCGTGCCCATGGCCCATACGATGACGGATATCATCAACCAATCACTAGACGACAGCACCAGAAATATCTGCGATAATCCCACAGAGATGATCATGGCACTTAGCAGACCGCCTATGGCACCTTCCCAAGTCTTATTGGGCGATACACGAGGAAATAATCGTCGTCGGCCCAGCGTGCGACCCGCATAGTACGCACCAGAATCACTGGCCCAGATAAGAATAAATATGCCAAGCAAGGTGCTACTTTCCCACAGTCCAGATCTGATGCAGATCCAGTAAGCCAGCACCATAGAAAGAGGCACGTATACCAGAGCATCTATCATTTCTTTTAAGTAGCTGACGCCTGTGACGGTGTACAGCCCCATGATCCTCATGAGATAATATAAGGTGGCAACGAGCAGCAGCGTAAAGATGAAACTCTGATGACTCAGCACCTGCGGACGCTGGGTCAGCAGCAACCAAGAGAGATAAGCGAAGACCAGCGAGCCTAGCGTGATGAATATGACCGCTCGTGTAGAACTCTCCACTCTGAGCATCTGCTGTGATAGCCTACTCATCTCTTGCTGTCCTACAAGTACGATCAGAGAAAATAGCAACAGACTGTACCACTCTCCTAAGTATAGAGCGCCTATGATAGCCGCTCCCAAAGCAAGACCTATGAGGATTCTATTCATCCGAGTGTCAAAGATGCCCATTTGTCCATCAGATCCGTGCATCTTTGACCTGTATCATACTTGCAGACCATGCCAGTAGCCCTCAGCGTCAATATCAACAAGGTAGCCCTCATCCGCAATAGTCGCGGCGCTAACCGTCCAGATCTATTGCAGATTGCTCGCGATCTGGAAGGCTACGGCGCTGATGGAATCACTATACATCCACGGCCTGATGAGCGCCATGTCAAGTATGCTGACGCATATGCTCTGCGCGATGCTGTGTGTACAGAACTGAATATCGAAGGCTATCCCTCCGAGAGATTTCTACAGATGGTCCACGAGGTGAAGCCAGCCCAGTGTACACTAGTACCTGATGCGCCGGGTCAACTGACAAGCGATCACGGCTGGGATGCACGCAGCAGGCATGAGGAACTGCGAGGCATCATAGAACCACTACAGGAGCTGGGCATACGTGTATCAATCTTTCTAGATCCTGATCCAGAGCAGGTGGCTTTCGCCAAAATGAGTGGTACCGATCGAATAGAACTCTATACGGGCCCATATGCGCACGAGTATAAGATAGATCCAGTCCGAGCTGTCAAGGCATACCAGCAGACGGCAAAAGCAGCGCTGGCAGCGGGTCTAGGTCTCAATGCTGGTCACGATCTTGATCTGGCTAATCTGCAGCACTTTGTAGATCATGTGCCAGGTCTGCAGGAAGTCAGCATAGGCCATGCTCTCATCAGTGATGCACTGTACTTTGGACTAAGCAATACAGTCAATATGTATAAATCTCGCTGCGTACCAACCTCCATTTGATATTGTTCGTCTACCTTAGTGTTAAGGATTCGTTAACTTCGTAAAGTAATTCTAAGCGAATTAGCTTATTTTAACTGTTCAAAACGCATTGTAAACTAAACTTTTTAAGGAATGAAAAGACTATCACTTTTTATGCTGTTGCTCTTGGGAACGCTGGGTTCTCTAGCGGCTCAGCGTACCGTGAGCGGTACAGTAACTGATGAGACGGGAGAGCCCCTCATCGCAGCCCAAGTCGAGGTCAAAGGGACTTCCGTGGGTACTACTACTGAGCTGGATGGAACCTACACACTTGAGGTGCCAGCAGGTAGTGACGTTCTTGTGGTCACCTACGTCGGATTTATCGACCAGGAAATCACACTCGGCGCATCCAACATCGTAGATGTCACACTCGCAGAGGGTGTACAGCTCGACGAGCTTGTAGTCACAGGACTCGGTATCAAGAAAGAGAAGAAAGCACTGGGATATGGTGTCAATACCATCGCCCCGCGCGAGCTCGAAGGAAGAGCAGAGACTGACGTCGCTCGTGTCCTTCGTGGTAAGACTACTGGTGTAGACATCACATCTACTTCTGGTCTTGCTGGATCAGGTACCAGTGTAATCATACGTGGATACTCATCCATTACAGGTACTAATCAGCCACTCTTTGTAGTTGACGGTGTACCTTTTAACACTAATACCAACACAGACCAAACCTTTTCCTCTGGTGGTGCTTCTGCATCTTCAAGATTCCTGGATCTAGATCCTAACAATATCGCAGAGATCTCTATCCTCAAGGGACTGAGTGCTACGGTACTGTACGGTGAGCAAGGGCGTAATGGTGTGATACTGGTGACGACGAAGACAGGTGATCTGGATCTATCCAAGGATCGTGGATTTGAAATATCAGTCACGCAGAATGTCGCAATGACATCTGTAGCTAATCTACCAGACTACCAGAATACTTACGGTAATGGATTCTCTGGAAGCTTCGGATGGTTCTTCAGTAACTGGGGACCAGCATTTGATAACACGGATCCAGCATTCTATGGTGGAGCTTATCTAGGTGAGGAAAACGGTGTAGTTCAATTGCAGCATCCTTACAATACAGGTCGTGGATTTGCAGATCAGTATCCAGGAAGAGAGTTTGGACCCTATGAGTACAGACCTTACGAAAGCGTAGAGAACTTCTTCGAAAATGGTGTATCAACGAATACAAGTATCAATATCTCGAA
>JAHDBH010000306.1:813-1076 GCA_020630495.1 Saprospiraceae bacterium | reverse complement strand
GCAGAAGATCGAAATCGTGCCACTGCCAGCATCTACAATCAGCTCGGTCTGACAGAATATGAAGCAATGGAAGCCTTCGTGCGCCATCATTTTTAATTTTTTACCACCCCTATAAAAAGTAAAGTCATATGCAGTTGACAGGATTAGATTGGACGATAGTAGGATTGTATTTTTTATTCGTCTTGGCCGTCGGGCTGATGGTATCTCGCAAGGCGGGTAAGAGTGTCGATGACTTCTTCCTCTCTGGTCGGACTATGTCATGG
>JAHDBH010000306.1:0-803 GCA_020630495.1 Saprospiraceae bacterium | reverse complement strand
CTCCTCGGTATCTCTATGGTGGCTACTACCTTTTCTGCAGATACTCCCAATCTCGTCACGGGCCTCGTACGGGAGAGTGGGGTAGCGGGCAACTGGGGATGGTGGGCTTTTCTCCTGACAGGGATGCTCACTGTATTTGTCTATGCTCGGATGTGGCGGCGCTCGATGGTGCTGACAGATGTGGAGTTTTACGAGCTGCGATATAGTGGCGATGCGGCCGCCTTTTTAAGAGGATTCAGAGCGCTGTATTTAGGCTTAATATTCAATGTGTTAGTGATGGGAGCGGTGTCTCTCGCAGCGATTAAATTTGGAGAAGTGGTACTCGGATGGCCGGGATGGATGACGCTATTAGTAGCGGGATCGATCACCATACTATATAGCACGATCGGCGGGCTCAAGGCTGTGGTGATTACAGATTTTGTACAGTTTATCTTGGCAATGATTGGTTCGATATGGGCCTGTCTGTATGTCTTAGGCCTCGATGAGGTCGGTGGACTCAGTGGTCTCCTCAGTCATAAGAATGTAGCCCCCAAGCTGGATCTGATACCTGACTTCAGCGATCCGAGTATATGGGTACCGACCCTGATCGTGCCGCTCGCTGTACAGTGGTGGGCCTCCTACTATCCAGGGGCTGAGCCAGGAGGCGGAGGCTATATAGCTCAGCGGATGTTTAGCGCTAAGGATGAAAAGAATGCTGTCGGGGCATCACTGCTATTCAATGTAGCTCACTATGCGCTCCGTCCATGGCCATGGATTTTGATAGCTTTATCATCATTGGTGATTTTCCCGGAGCTCAGCGATAT
>JAHDBH010000305.1 GCA_020630495.1 Saprospiraceae bacterium | reverse complement strand
CTACGTCAGATGCTGGACTGAGTATAGCACTGTTACTTTCAAAAAATATATTATTCAACACTATAGGTTGATCGTCTGCTATCGCTGAAGCTGTCGGTATTGGGATAAGTTCTATTCTTTCTTCGATAGGCTCCGCTGCGAGCTGACTGATTTGATACTCCTCATGAAGAGAATAAAACTGATAGTCTGGATGCGTAATATGTATGGCCACAGATTTCCCCACTGGCACTGCGCAAAGAAACGCACCCAAATCAGAGCTCTCTCCTCTGAAGACCTCTTCTGCAGTGGACAGTACCGTCACTATGACTTCCGCTTTCAGAGGCTCACCACTCTTTTTTGATACTACATCTCCCTTCAGATAGGTCATCGCCTGAGGGCGAAACCGCTCTGGGAGCTCATAGGTATAGATGTCCAGTCCCCGCTCCTGAACTCTATCAGAGGAGAAATATGCTTTCCTGCCGGCTATATCTATCACGAGGTCACCATCATCTCCTGATGTATTAATAGGTGCGCCTAAATTCTCTGGAGTACTCCAGTTATTACCTATCTTTCTGGACAAGAAGGCATCATATCCTCCGAGCCCAAGATGACCTTCTGACCTAAAGTAGAGCGTCTCTCCATCTGCATGGATAAATGGAGATGCTTCTTTCTCTGATGTATTAATGGTCTCTCCGAGATTTTTGGGCTCCGACCAATGATCTCTATCTATACGATGAGAGACCCAAATATCACTTTCACCATATCCAGATGGTCGGTTGGAACTGAAGTATAGGGTCCTACCATCAGCTGTCAGACTGGGCGAGCTATCCCAATAGCTAGTATTGACAGGCTTTCCAATATTTTTGGGTTTGGACCATAACTCTCCTTCTCTATGCGAGATATAAAGATCACAGCTACCATATCCATGATCATCACTACAGTGGGTGAATACTAATGTCTGACCATCGCCAGATATAGTCTGTGCCCCCTCATTATAGCGAGTGTTGATGCGAGATATAGGAGAGACCTCGTAGTTCCCTTCTTTACTTTTTGCCTCAAAAAGATCCTCTTGTCCATTTTCCTTCCGTGTGAATATCAGCA
>JAHDBH010000103.1 GCA_020630495.1 Saprospiraceae bacterium | reverse complement strand
TTGGGGCTGGGATCGTCATGTATTCTCTCTATAGATCGAGCGGCGATGAGTCCTTTGGCGAGATGTGGAAGAAGATATCAGACTCTGAGCAGCATCCAGCGCTACAGGGTATTTATGAGGGGTTTGAGTAGGCGTAATTAGCATTAACCTAAATTCTAAGCCATTGCTTGAAAGTCTGTGAAACTTTGCAGCTGTCCCATCATGAGGCATCAGCTCCTGTAACTATAGGTCTAAGCCAAAGTGTAGTGAGTCGAATTTGACACGTGATTGTGGCTATTCTATGTGATTTCAATATCATTCCCTTGCCCCTAAAACTCCAACTTGATATACTGATTAGCCAGAGTAAACCAATTCAATTCTGGTGAGTCATTATCTAATTCAAAGAGTGCTCCTGCCAGAAATATGTCGCTAGTGTCACTTATAGTCACCTTGAATGAAAAGTGCGATGTATAAAATATCTGGTGCTTTTGATCCATATCAATTCCTACTAGACTATCCACTATGAGCGTGTATGCGGGATTATCAAATGGAGAAAAGCTCACATTCATATTCACCTCGACCTCATCTCCTACTCGAAATCTCTGCGTGCTGTCTATAGATATTTGCACGGGCAACTTAGATCTCATCACTTCTCCTTGACCATCGTAGTGCTTCTCATAAACCTGAATAGTGGAATCTTTATAAGAGTAGTGAGTCACTGACATAGTATCAGAATTCTCATAGAAGGAAAACTGCCAATTACAAAGCTGTCCCTGACAGAAGTAACCTTTAGACTTAAGAGCACCATTTTCGTAGAACAGGCGAAATGGCCCATCTTTAAGGCCGGCCATGTATTTATGCTGCAAAACCAGTTGACCTTCAGGGCCAAAACATTGAACCTCAATTTTCTCACCACGCTCTGTCTTAAGTATGCAATCGTTGTACTCAACATCGTCCCAGCTATAGATCAATGGTTGATATTCCGCGCTACTGCAAGATAGTAGCACTGATACACAAATCAGTAAGGATGTTTTCATAATCCGCTTTTAATTCTCTTCAAGATTCCACAAAACAACCCTGTAAACATACCTAGACATGAGACCCTGATATGTTTTGGCCATATATAAAGCTGTATCTACCTCAGAACCAACCGACCTAATTTCTACGGAGGTATTAGTACCCATCGAAATTCTCCATTCGAAACCCGCAATTTGGCCTTTCCTGTCCCAAGAATGTGTTACGTTATTACTTTGCTTCTAGGAACTAGGATTTGAGTAGGCCACGGTAATTTACTAAGCCTTCGCTCTTATTAACAGTGGTATTGGATCACTTTGACCATTATTTGCGTTAAGATCCTTTGTAGAAGTATATAGACAAGAATATGGCTAGATCAAATTACGCAGAACTGATAGCGAGGCTGGATACATTTATACGTAAGTATTACCTCCACAGAATGATCAAAGGCGCCCTCCTCGCTGTGGGTCTAGTGCTACTCTACTTCTTCGTCATTACTCTGCTTGAGACGCAGTTTTATTTTGGAACTACAGGTCGTAAAGTGCTGTTTTTCAGCTTTTTAGCTACTGGTCTTGCTTGTGTTTTCTATTGGGTGCTCATACCTCTGAGCAAATGGCTCAGACTTGGTAAGACCATCAGCCACGCGGAAGCGGCAACTATCATCGGCAAGCACTTTCAGGATGTAGATGACAAGTTGCTCAATATCCTTCAGCTCAAAGAAAACAGTAGCGCAGATGATCTACTCGCCCAGGCAAGTATCGATCAAAAGACTAACGACATAGGCCTTGTGCCCTTCCAAGGTGCCATAGATCTGCGTAGCAACAGGAAATATCTCAAGTATACAGCTGTACCGCTAGCCCTTCTTATTGCTTTCATCACCCTGGCTCCATCTGATCTTAAAGATTCTACCGATCGATTGATCAACAATGGTCAAGAGTACAAGCGCAAAGCGCCATTTGATCTCAATCTATCTGAGCGCGTCCTTCAAGTGATGCAGTATGAGGATTACGTCCTTAGAGTCAGTGCGGATGGCGATGTCATTCCCGACGAGGTCTATCTCCAGACGGAAGGCTTGACGTATCGGATGAAGAAAGATAAGCCCGGTAGCTTCAGCTACACCTTCCAGAATGTACAGAAGGATACAGAGTTCTCCATATTCTCTGGTCCTGTACAGAGCCAATCTTACTCTCTAGAAGTCCTATATAAGCCAGTGATTTCCGGCTTTGAGGTCACGCTGGATCATCCTGCTTACACAGGTATACCTGACGAGATATTACTCAATGATGGTGACTTCATCGTACCCCAAGGGACCAAGGTCAGCTGGTCTCTGTCAACTGACCACACAGAAGACGTGTCACTGCTTCTTCTTGATCCTAAGCAAGACCTAGAGGGCACGCGCAACACAGAAACTGACTACAGCTTCAGTCATCGTATCATGCGCAATAGCGAGTATCGTCTCAAACTCAGTAATGAACATACAGTAATCCCTGATAGCATCAGCTACAGCATCAGCGTGATTCCAGATAACCACCCTGACATCACAGCAGAGGAATTTATCGATAGCCTCCTGGCGGATCTGAGGTATTTTGCTGGTCAGGCCAAGGATGACTATGGTCTGCGCAGTCTTGCCTTTCACTATCAGATCGTGCGTCCTGACGGTCGCAATGGAGAGAAAGTGAGCATTCCTCTGGCCCTTTCGGGCAAACAAAACAGCCAATTCAGTTACACATTTGATTTAGCAGAGCTCGATTTAGAGGCTGGAGAACAAGTCAACTACTACTTTGAAGTTTACGATAATGACGGTATCAATGGCTCCAAGTCCACTCGTACTAGCATCTATCAGCACAAGAAAGCCAGTGAGGAAGAACTCGAACAAGAAATTGAAGAAAACGACAAGCAAATAAAGAGTGATCTCTCAGAGAATAAAGAGGAGTCTAAAAAGCTGAAGGATGAGTTCAAAAATCTCCGTGAAGACATCCTACAAGAGAAAGAACTGGACTGGCAAAAAAAGAAAGACTTGGAAAAACTCATGAATAAGCAGAAAGAGCTTATGAATAAATTTCAACAAGCACAGGAAAACTTTGAAGAAAATCTAAATAAAAAAGAAGAACTGCAGGAAAAATCTGAAGAACTGCAGGAAAAGGCAGAAAAGGTTCAGGAGTTGTTTGATGAAGCTAAGAACAAGGAGCTCGAAGAACTGATGGAGAAAGTCCAAGAACTCATGGACGAGATGAAGAAAGAAGAAGCGCTGGAAAAGCTCCAAGAGCTAGAGCAGAGTGCCGAGGAGATGGAGTTTAACATGGAGAGAGCGCTCGAGATGTATAAGCAACTCGAAGTGGAACTCGAAATGGAGAAGCAAATAGAAGAACTCAAAGAGCTCGCTGAAAAGCAAAAAGAACTTGGGAAGGATACGGAGAGCAAGGAGGAAAACAGCTCCAATGAGGAAAATCAGAAAAAGCAGGAGGAGATCAATGAAGAGTTTGAGAAGATCAAAGAGGAGATAGAGAAGACTAAGGAGAAGAATGAGGAGCTAAAGGCCCCAAAAGAAATACCTGATCAACAGGAAAAGTCCGATGAAATCCAGAAACAGCAGCAGCAAAGCATGCAAGACATGAAGCAACAGCAAAACCAGAAAGCTGGTGAAAAGCAACAAAAAGCTGGTGAAGAGATGCAGGACATGGCCAATGAGATGGAAGCCGCTATGCAACAGGGTGAGCAAGATCAGCAGATGGAAGATATGGAGATGCTTCGCCAGCTTCTAGAAAATCTACTTACCCTATCATTTGAGGAAGAGACGCTCATAGCTGCTTTCAGAAAAGCCAATACAAATACTCCACGTTATACTTACCTGACACAGAGCCAAAAGAACATCAAGGATGATTTTAAAGTCGTAGAGGACACGCTTAGAGAACTGAGCACACGAGTCTATGAGCTAGAAAGCTTCATCACGGAAAAGGTCAGTGATATCAATCTGAATCTTGACAAATCTCTAGTAGATTTAGAAGAGCGACAAAAGCTACAGGCCAGTGAGCATCAGCAGAAAGCCATGACTTACTTAAATGATCTGGCCCTTATGCTCAATGAAAGCCTAGAGAAGATGCAGAAACAAATGGCCCAAGGTCAACCCAGTGCTCAGTGCAATAAGCCTGGGAACAATCCTGGTGGCCAAGGTTCTGTACCTATGGACAAGATGACCAAAGCTCAGCAGGAGCTCAACGGGAAGATGAAGCAGCAAGGTCAGAAAAATCCCGGCGGCGAAGGTGACGGAGGCACATCAGCGAAAGAGTTTGCAGAGATGGCAGCTCAGCAGGCAGCGATCAGGAAAGCTCTCGAAGCCAAACGAAAAGCCAATGCCGAGCAAGGAAAAGGTCAGAATGAGCAGCTCAATAGCATCATTGATGAAATGGATAAGGTAGAAACTGATCTCGTAAACAAGCGACTGACCAATGAGATGATACAGAGACAAGAGGATATCCTCACCCGTCTCCTCGAGGCTGAGAAAGCGGAGCGTGAACGCGATTTTGATAATAAGCGTCAGGCAGAGCAGGGACGAGATATCGAAAGACAGCGTCCCGCAGCTCTAGAGAAGTATCTCAAGGAGCGTGAAGCCGAGATAGATGTCTATCGCACGGTAAGTCCTGAGCTTCGCAGCTACTACAAATCTCTTGTTGAAAAATACTACAAAGAGCTAAAGCAATAATTATTGCATCTTTAGACAGTGAGAGCTGAGACGGATCTACTGTATCACGAGGAGCTTGCTTCTGATGAAGCTAGTATAAAAACCGTAGAACGGATACTGCATGATCTTTCGTCACGGTATTCTCTTGACGAAGACTGTCATGCTAAGATTCTCGTTTGTGTGAGCGAAGCCGTTCACAATGCTATAGTGCATGGCAATCGCTGCGATAATAGCAAGACTGTCTCTCTTAAGATTCAAGAATATCAACAGGGTTTTCGTATCATGGTCTCTGATCAGGGTAAAGGTTTTGATCCCTCGCGATTGCCAGATCCCACTGCAGAGCACAATAAGCAGTGCTGTGGCGGACGTGGTGTATTTATCATCCAGAGACTTGCGGACGAATGTAACTTTTCCGACCACGGTCGCACTGTAGAGTTGGTGTTTCAGCGTTGATACAGATCCACTGGCACGACGTTGCACGAGTATTTACCTCTCACCAAGAAGCTGCCATACACATGTGGCTCCATGACTTATGCACTTCGCGATCGTACGACCTTCGCAGCCTATCCTATATCATCTGCACAGATAACTATCTGCTCTCTATCAATCAGACCTATCTACAGCATGACGATCTCACAGATGTCATCAGTTTTCCTTATGCCACCACACCAGGTGTAATAGAAGGAGAAGTGTATGTATCTCTAGATCGCGTCCGCGAAAATGCTTCACTCTATCAAGACACAGTACGTCGCGAGTTGCTTCGTGTCATGGTACATGGCTTACTGCACTTTCTAGGTGAAGATGATAAAGGCACAGCAGCAGCAGCGAAAATGCGGACGGCAGAGGATGAAGCACTCTCTCGATTGCCTCCTGAAGTCCTAGACCACTGATCTCTCACTGTTTCACGTGAAACAATTGATAGTAAACTACATGGATGTTTCACGTGAAACATTCCAATTCACTCATCTTAACATTTTGCTGACAAGCATCTCAGATCCCGCCTCGTACTTTAGCAGATCACAAACAATCAATCAATGAAACAACTCAGTCTCTTTCTTGCCTTAATGCTCACAGCACTTGTTGCCCAAAGCCAAGAAAACACCAATCAAAACCCCTTCAAGCAACTAGGTCCAGAACTCCCAACAGCCAATACGTACAGAACCGCAAGCGGCGCGCCCGGTCATGAATACTGGCAGACACGCGCGGATTACAAGATGGATATACTTCTTGACGATGTAAATCAACGCATATACGGCGATGAAACCATTACTTATCACAATCTGTCACCAGATGACATGAGATATCTATGGCTCCAGCTCGACCAAAATGTCCGTGCCAAGGATTCAGACTCTCACCACATCCGTCAAAATAACCTCAGCGAAAAAATGGACGTCGCTAGCCTCATCCGTATGGAGGAAGAATTTGATGGCGGTTTTAAAATTGATCATATCAGAAATGGTGCTGGAACAGATCTTGACTACACAGTCAATAAGACAATGCTGCGCATAGATCTAGAGCAACCACTCAAAGCCGGTGAATCATACAGCTTCAATATCAAGTGGTGGTACAACATAAACGATCGTATGAAGATAGGCGGTCGCTCAGGATATGAGTACTTCGAAAAGGACGATAACTATCTATATACCATAGCACAGTTCTTCCCTCGTATGTGCTCCTACAATGATATCGAGGGATGGCAGAATAAGCAGTTTCTAGGACGTGGTGAGTTTGCTCTCATCTTTGGAGACTACGATGTGAAAATCACAGCACCGTCTGATCATCTCGTTGCCAGCACCGGTGAGCTAGTAAATGCTGACGATATTCTCAGTAAGACTCAGTTAAAACGACTTGACAAAGCAGAGAAATCATTTGAGCAACCTGTAATCATAGTTACACAGGATGAAGCTATCGAAGCAGAGAAAAGTAAGGTAAAGAATGAAAAAACCTGGCACTACAAGGCAGAAAACGTACGTGACTTTGCCTTTGCCAGCAGTCGCAAGTTCATCTGGGATGCTATGGCCGTGAAGATGGGCGACCGCACTGTGATGGCTATGTCCATGTATCCTAAGGAAGGTAATCCACTCTGGGAGCAATTCAGTACCAAAGCAGTAGCTCACACACTCAAGTGGTATAGCCACTACACCTTTGACTACCCCTATCCTGTCGCTTGGTCCATACATGCTGCGCGCATAGGTATGGAGTATCCGATGATCTGTTTCAACTTTGGTAGGCCCGAAGAAGATGGTACCTACAGCGCACGGACCAAATACGGTATGATAGGTGTCATCATCCACGAGGTAGGACATAATTATTTCCCTATGATCGTCAATAGCGATGAGAGACAATGGACCTGGATGGACGAAGGTCTCAATTCCTTCCTAGAGTATCTCACGGCTCAGCAGTGGGAGCGCGACTATCCATCACGTAGAGGACCAGCTCCCAATATCACTGGATATATGGGTGGCGACAAGTCCAAGATCAGTCCTATCATGACCAACTCTGAAAGCATCTACCAATTTGGAAACAATGCCTATGGCAAGCCTGCTACAGCACTCAACATATTACGAGAAACTGTAATGGGTCGCGAGGTATTTGATCATGCCTTCAAGGAGTACAGCAGACGTTGGATGTTTAAGCAGCCTTATCCTGCAGATTTTTTCCGCAGTATGGAAGATGCAAGCGCGGTAGATCTAGACTGGTTCTGGAGAGGATGGTTCTACACTAATGATCACTCCGACTTCAGCATCGCATCCGTAGAAAGCATGCAGTACAATCCTAAAGATCCTGCTAAGCTTACGCAGATGAAGAAAAAAGAGCGCGAGGAATCACTTAAGAACATCTCGTCCATCCGCAACCGCGAAGAGATCGAAAAAACACAGGACGAAATCGATCCTAGCATTCGTGATTTCTACACAGACTATGATGAGCTAGACTACGATGCACTCGACGAAGAGAGCTATGAAAAATTCATCTCATCTCTCAGTGATGAAGAGAAAGCTAAGCTTGGCGAAAACAAGTACTATCACAAAATCGTAGTGAAGAAAGAAGGTGGACTCGTCATGCCAGTAATCCTCAAGCTCGTGTACACAGACGGAACTGATGAAGTCATACGCATACCGGCTGAGATATGGAAAATGGACAATGAGACAGCTACCAAAGTCTACGCACGATCAAAAGATCTTAAAGAGGTCATTCTAGATCCTTTCTTAGAAACTGCCGATATCAATATGGACGATAACTTCTTCCCTAGACGAGAGTCTACAGATAGATTTGAGGTCATCAAGCGACAGTC
>JAHDBH010000102.1 GCA_020630495.1 Saprospiraceae bacterium | reverse complement strand
AGATGCTCCGCTCGTAGGCTGTGCTTTGAGCTCGTAAAGTAGTACACCAGTCGCGTTGACGTCTTCTCTTTCGATCTGCAGGGTATGCACTCCAGCGTCATAGTCACTATTGCGCTCGTGAAGTAACTTACCTGTTGCGTCATAGATACTCAGATTTACTCGACTAGACTCGGCAAGGGTAAATTGGATCAATGTCGCATCATCAAATGGATTGGGACTATTCTGCTCCAGCGCCCAGTCAAGCGTCCGATCTGCTTCTACTCTCCAGTCAATCGCCAGTCCTAGCTCAGCGTTGTCCTCCGTATAGCTCTCAGTAAGAGTGAGCTGATCAGAGAGGCCGAGAGCCTCGCTATACATCATGGATACATCACGGGTATTCTGCAGATGTACTACGAATAGTGCTTCACCATCCACATAGGACACAGCTGTACCAGTACTCCAGCTCATAGGCACCATCTGCTGATCGGCCAGATGCATGCTGTAGTGCGATGACTCTACATCAAGCGCTGCGCCGCTGATATCAGTGATGACGATTCCCTCAGCTGTCTCCCAGGTCGTCTGGAATCCAAGGAACTGTGTCATGTCTGCAGCGGTGAATGTGATCGTAGCATTTTCTCCAGCACCGATCACTCCGTCTAGAGCTACAAGCGCTATCTCGCCATCACGAGTTCGGTCTGCTGCTCCCAATAGTGAGCTTGGCGTAGCACTACCGTTGATATCACCCACCTTCACACCTATAAAGTTGTTGTCCGTGTCATCCGCCTCCAGCGTGATATCGAGAATCTCATGGAATGGCCATGGATCAGTGAAGTCTTCCCACTCCTGTCTGATATCCACAAATCTCCAACTCGTATTTTGAGGAAACTCAGTATACGCTCCCAGAAGTAATCTCCTGATTTCTAGCATATCTAGCGCACTCACATCTTCATTATTATTCACATCTGCTGCTAGATACTTGTAGGCATTGTCAAATGGCTCTATACCCAGTAGGTGCTTCTGGATCTTGATGATATCAAAGGTGCTCACACCATTTCTCGGATCGTCATTTTTGAAACCCGTCACGAGGTAATCCTCAGGTGTAAATAGCTCCTCAAAGCGATATTCACCCTCAGAGTCAGTCATTTTACTATCGTAATTGACACCGCTGGTGAGATCAAGGCTAATCTCTACACCTTCTACACCTTCTACCTCCTGAGTGAGTACTATTCCTCCTAGATCCACAAGGCTCACGCTATCACATGCACCGCTATTATCCTGGATAAAGATGAAGGTCTCACAGAAGTCTTGATTACCGCTACCGTCAGTCACCCAGAGTTCTACCATCTGCGCTCCTAGGTCTTCGCAAGTAAATGATCTGAACACATCTGTCTCATCCGTGGAGAAACTGACCGTCACGCCACCGCAATTGTCATCGCTACCAGCATCAAAGTCATTGGCCCAGATGGACACTTCTCCTACAGCTGGCATGATTACCGTGACTAGACCACTAAAACACTTAGGACTCGGCTTTTTGCAATCAAGAACTGTGAAGGTCTGCTCCACCACAGTACGATTACCACATCCATCTTCTGCTATCCAGCGGATGGTATGTCTACCAAATGGATACATGCCGCTAGCATCACTACCTGGCGCAGCTATGTCGATGTCTCCATCGTCAAAGGCGTCCACCTCATAGCGTATGTCTATGTCCTCACTACAATCATCCGTCACGTCCACGATGAGCTCTATAAAGCCTTCGCATCCTGTGGCTGCACTGTCGCATGCTGTCTTGTCTTCTGTACCAGTGATGACTGGTGCGATGTCATTGCTCAGCTTGATCACTTGTAGATAAGTCCATATTCCCTCTCCTGTCAACTCATCATATTGACACCAATCAAGAATCTTCCAGGTACGTAGAATCTTCACACAAGCATCCTCATCATTGATGAATAGCTCATCGTCGAAGCTGACGAGAATATCAGCACATACATCCCCAAAGATCACTGGCTCACCAGTGGCACTTGGATCGCTTACGAGATCCTCGGTACATACATCTGTGAGTGTGATGTCACATGGCCAATCTACATTATCAGTGTTGCTCCATCCTGACTCTCCAGGACATACATCATCGGTGATGACAAATGGATCAAACTCTTCGAATGTGATGATCTGCGTGCAGCTGGTGAACTTACCACCTCCATCAAATACTGCGAAGGTGCGAGATATAGTTCCTCTTCCACACTCGATGTCTACATCTATGTTCACCTCGATATTGGCCTCGCAGTTGTCCGCAAAGACTCCGTCTACACCCCATACAAAATCATCAGCTATGGCAGGATTTCCATGTCCTTCCACTATCACTTGATTTCTGACGGCACCATCTGGCACCACAGCGCCAAATGTCCTATCTGAAGGATCAGCTATTGCTTCCAGATCAAAATCAAAGTCACAGCTCACAGTAACATTTGGTGGACACACCACCACGGGTGGTAGCTCGTCCTGTACTGCAGTCTCTACATCACAGTCATTGTAAGTACCATAGAGATCACCACCCTCTCGCATTCGTGCCGGATCGATAGGACCTTCGCCAGGATCTACTTCAAAGACTCTCAGCGTGACTCCCACACGATCGCCGATCTCATCACAGCAGAACTTCACCACATCATCGAAGTACACCTGCACACCGACTTTGTCAGGATCATCATCTCCGCCTTCAGCATTGAGACCATCGCAGCTGATGCAGGTATTGAAAGTACCGTCAAATCCATGAGTGCTTCCGCACAATGCGTCTGTCTTGATCACTTTGAACCAGACTTCATTACAGTTGTCATGGCTGCCATCATCAAAGGACTCTGCATAGGCTAATCCCGTACCGTCAATGGTCACACTGACAACGGTATTCTCATCGCATACGGCTGTAGGCGCTTGATCATCGACGACGGTCAGTGTAATACTCTCTGTAGAGATATTGAAGCAGTCGTCTATCACTATGTAAGTAATCTCATGATCTCCTACGGGTATATTTCTCAGCTGGAACTGGCCAGGGCCGAATGTCACAAGATTGCCAGCTGGGAAAGAGATGTCGTACTCAAATCCGCTACAATCGTCGATCTGCGGCTCCTGTACATTCCATACGCCAAAGCACTCATCCACGACTGTACTGATAGTGACGTCCTCGAGATTAGTGATGATAGGATCATTATCATCCCATACGAGGATTCGCTGTCGGAACTCTATGGGATTATCATCACTGAGATCTTCACAGAGATTACTGACAGACCAGGTACGCTGGATCTCGTAGCTGTTACCACATCCCGTGAGTACCTTATCCCAATATGCGAATGTGAGATCGCAGAATGGAATATCATTGGGCACGATCTCTAGTCCACCTATGGTAGGGAAACCCGTATTCTCTGGATCCGTAAGGCTAGGATCAGCTGCAACCGCGCTGCACTCAAATGCTGGGAAATCGCGATCATCATAGTCCTCTGGGAAGCTCACTTGATCTACGTCAAATGACGTGATACGAATGATCTGTACACAAGTGGAGCTATTACCATTAGCATCTGTAACAGTCCATGTCCTAGTTACCTCTACGCGCGGATCATCACACTTATCGTTATCGACGATGACATCATCGTGCGTAATCTCAAATGATCCAGCTCCAGGACAGCTAGTAGGTACGGGCACGCCCGTGACACTAGGATCATATGGTGAGTTACATGGAAGTATGGTATCTACTGGACAGAAGAACTCAGGGCTCAACTTGCTTTCTATAAATATCATACCCCAGCATCGATTGCCAACGCCACTACACGTATCAGTGACCATGACGATCAGTGAATCACCTACATGGTCACTATTCACGGTAGGACTGGTGGGTATAGCAGGACCATCTTCTGTCTCATGCAGTGTCACCACATAGCAGTCGTAGCATGCGTACTGATCTCCTACCAGTATCAAGTCAGCTCCGATGGTCGCTTCGCAGTCTGCATCCAAGCTGAGATTGATACGGTTTTCACATGCCAGCTCTGTCACTGGACTTGGGAATTCCTCGATGATGACGTCAAATGTGCAACTCACCTCATTCCCTCCTTGATCGATAGCGACTATCGTCACCTCATGCTCACCTATCTCAAAGGGAACTCCGTTTGGCGTGATGCTAAAGGAGTCAATCTCGCAATTATCAGTCAGCACATCTGGCTCAAAATGCAATATCTGCTCGCAAGCACCCGGATCTAGGGTGATTGTCACATCACCAGGGCACTCCAGTACGGGAGCGATAGCATCCAGTACGGTGACCACAGCAGCACACACACCTTCATTACCACATGGATCTGAGACGGTCAGTATCACATCATTTGGCCCAATGTCATCACAGGTAAATCGATTTTGGCTTACTGCCAAAGTGAGATTTTCTGCTAGAGCGCAATTATCAAAGCTTGCGCTATCAAGATCATTGGCACTTATGATCGCCTGGCCGTTTTCGTCCAAGAATACTGTGATATCTTGACACAGAGCTATAGGACGTGTGACGTCCTCTACATTGATAATCTGGACGTCTGAGCTCACATTACCGCAATCATCCGTATAAGTGAATGTACGCGTGATCGTGTAGGTAAAGAAGTCGCACTCATCCATATCCATACCTTGAGTAGATACATCTGTAATCACAGTATCGATGATACCACAGTTATCCTCTACCATCGTAGGGGAGCCAGTGTTAGAGGTATCGCTACTCTCCTCACAGTTGATGGTCACATCCGCAACTGGTAAGAATATCGGTGCCACTGTATCTATTACAAAGACTTTCTGGATATGGAAGCAGCTATTACCAGCCTCATCCGAGATCGTCCAAGTGCGCTTGATAGTATATGTACCGATACACTCTTGCTCTATCGTATCCACGGTGAATTCTACTTCCACCTCTTCTGCTTCTGTACAGTTGTCCACGGTATGCCATGCTGGTATGACTACAAATGGCTCAGGTACAGCGTCACAAGGCACTGTCTCATCGAGCGGTAGCGTGGTCACAAATTCAGGACACTGCGTATCCTCTATCACGACTATAAATGTGCATGTATCTACGTTATCATCCGCGTCTCTTGCCTCATACTGCACCTCGTACATGCCTACGGCCAGGGAGCTTCCGCTCAAAGGTCCTGCAATCTGCGTCGGCTGTAATTCCTGATCACAATTGTCAAATGCCACTGGTGCTGGCCAGTTAACAAATGCCTCGCACTGATCTGCATCATTTCCAAATACCAGTGTATCTGGGCAGTTCTGGAAGTAAGGATTGGTATCATCGATGACAGTGATCTCTACGATGCACACCGTCTCGTTTCCGCTGCTGTCACTTACAGTTACTGTGGCATTGACCACATTGCCTACCTCATCTGAGAGGCTCACACCCGCGAGCGGATTTTGGACTATGCTAGCTATGCTGCAATTATCCATAGCGTCAGTCACTAGGCTTACGAGATCTGGCATGATAGCATCACATCCTGGAACATTGATCATGCTACCCATATCATCAAATGGACATGTAAATGTGGGTGCAATGGTATCGAGAACTGTTACTTCAGCTACGCAGATTGACTCATTTCCGTCTGCATCTGTGACTGTAAGTGTGACTTGGTTCTCTCCTATCCCGCCCATGGCGGCCACTGGCGCTCCAGGCGCAAATGTGTATGTCTGACTCGGGAAGGGAGTGGAGGCAGTGGCATTGGTGCTCTCACCATCGAGAGCATTTGGTCCGCTGAAAGTCCAGTTGGCAATTACAAAGCCTGCGTCAGGTCCCGTATTACTTACTCTATAGGCCCAGCCATCAAGATATTCCCAGTCCTCACCAGTACCGTCCATGTTTATATCACCAAATACATCTATGCGGGCTCCATTTTTAAAGAGCTCGATAGCGTCATCTCCATTGATACTTGCAGCGCCGTCTGTGTAATCTGGTGCAAAACCCATGAAGGTCGTAAACGATCCTATCTCGGTAGCTACGTAGAAATATGTACCCGCGGCCACAGCGACGGATGGGAAGGTAAATTCTTCACCATCACTTCCTCCACCATTATTAGCACTGCCAAATCCATAGATACCTAGATCTGGAATTGCCACTGCTGCATAAAATTCTATTGCTTTAGGCACTCCACCTGTCAGCGGACCATCTATGACACCACTGATGACAAGATCCTCTGGATCACCGCTCATTCCTTCATTGGCCTCACAGCCGAAGTCAGATAAGTCAATACTCAGTGTAATGTCGCTACAGTTCTCACTACTACCACCATCGATATCCTCTGGAGTGATACTCGCGCTACCATTTTCGTCTAGATAGATGACGATATCTTGGCAGACAGCTGTAGGATTATCATTGTCAAATACTGTGATGGTAAACTCACAAGTATCTGTATTGCCAGCCGCATCTGCTGCCACATACTGGATCACCGTCTCTCCCAGTGGGAATATAGATCCGCTCGGCAGTCCCATCGTTCGGGTAATGCTCTGTACACCACAGTTATCTGTTACGCTCGGCTCGTTGTACGTGACCGTAGCATCGCAGTCATCTGCATTGGTAGCTATAGAGATGTCTGCTGGACATATCAGTGTCACAGGATTGATCGCATCTGCGATAGTTACTGTGGTCTCACAGACGATATCATTTCCATTATTGTCTGTAACTGTATATCGCAGAGTAGTCACGCCCGGACCAAATGAGCGCGCTGCGCTCAGACTGTCGAGAATCAGATTGTTGTATAGGTCGTAAGGACCATCAATTGCGCCATTTGGTAGAATATACTCTATCGTATAAGCTCGCACGGCACAGTTGTCCTCTGGTGCTGGATGAGTAAACTCTATAAGCGTATCACATGTACCTATGCTCGTGCTTAGCGGCCCAATAGGCGCTGGACAGACTATCGTAGGATCGCCACCATCGCGGATGGTAATGACCTGATCTACGGTGGTACTGTTACCACAAGCATCAGTACCTACCCAAGTACGAGTCATGACGATGTCATCCACGCTATTAATCGTGTCGATCGTCACACTGAAATCTACAAATACTGAGTCACCACAGTTATCTGTGAATGTCACGGCGTCAATTGCTGGAATACTATCTCCACAGGCCACTGTGAGATCCATAGGATCAGCTGGTGTCGCCACTGGCGCTTCCATGTCCATCACTGTGACTACCTGCGTATCTCTGCTCACATTTCCAGCAGCATCTGTAGCTACCCAGATTCTTGTGAGCTGGAAATTATTAGCACAATTAAAAGTGTCTAAGGTCTCAGAGAAATCAACATACACTTCAGAGCAATTATCAGTGATCTCAAGGACTATTGCACTTGATTGGCCTATGCTCGAAATCATCGATTCGGCCAGGCACGATGCATCCGCAGGGTCTGTCGCCGTTCCTAAGCACGCTCCTAGTGCATAAGTATTGCCCCCATTGCCTATTACAATTCCTCCCTGTCCAGCAGTACCAGCTGTAGGTACGAATCCTGCGACAGTAACGGAACCAGCACCCCCGACCATATCAAATCGTGTGTTGGTAATTCCTATACGGCTTCCATCAAAACTGATTTGATTTCCAGCACATTCGAATAGGCTACTTCCGCCCCAATCGTACAAGGAGTGGTTGTTCACAACATTAGAATTCACGCTCATCAGATCAAGAGAAGGCCAAAATGATGATAAATCCTGTAACCTCCAATAAGAAAAAATCAATTTCCCTCCAGCAGATATATATGTGGATAGACCTTGTAATGAAAAACCTACGGAACTACACCATTCATCTACTATGACCAAGGTCGTAGCAGGATCTGCCGCTGCGAGCGCCGCATTAAAACCAGCAGCGTCGCCTGTAAAATCATTAAATGTCAAACCTAAGTTCGCAGCCGCTCCACTGTAATAATCGATATCTCCACAAGCAGTGGTCGATCTTGAGTAAAGAATCTCATCTATAGCTACACCACTGGCACTGGCATCCGTAAGGGCTGG
>JAHDBH010000304.1 GCA_020630495.1 Saprospiraceae bacterium | reverse complement strand
TGCGCTGCGCCGCCTAAAGTGCCGCCTATCTTGGCTCCCATAGGTCCGCCCAGAGCGAAGCCTCCTACCGTACCTATGATTGACCCTATATTTCCCTTCACCAAGCCCCCTAGGAAGCCCGGAGAGCGGTCGTTTATTGCGTCTACGCCCGTAGCCCTTAGTGCGTAGTCATACGCCTGTCTAGCGCGAGCAGGAGTAATGCCAGCGGCAGCAGCATCGCCAGTCCTGAAGTATTGTGCGAACTTAGCACCAAGGTTGGGGTCGGCTTTAACGAAGGCTTGGTTCTGCCCAGTCTTGCTCGTACCTAGACCCGTCAGAATCTTGTGTATCTGCGTGTTGCCGCCCGTCGTGATACCCTTTGACCAGTCAGACTGGAGCTTGCCAAGGTATCTGTCTCCGAGAATGTAGTACGGGCTATTGGCGTCTGTGCTAAAGCCGTAGTGAGCAGCAGCAGCCCCCGGCTGTCCTGCCATAGCATTAAGGGCATCAACTCCTAATCCACCTTGGGTAGCTACTGGCGGTTTACTCCAAGAAAAAGGGGACACACCGCCCTGTGCAAAGTTTGCGTACGCCTGTGGTGTTACATAAGCCAATTGATATCTCCTTGTAGCGGCACTCTCTTCAGAATGTCGTCTATTGGTATCGTCGTATCGTGTCCGTAGACCTCATCAGTAGCACTAATGCTAGAGTAGATGGTCAGGTATTCTCCATTCTCTTCTGTTACCCAACCTACTGTATAGAATATAGCCAGCCCATCAGTCTCAGGATAGCTAGTCCAGCCGGGGTGATAGCTCACCGTATCCTGCCACACTATGAGTTCCAGTCTCATCAGTTGGTATTCTCCCAGATAGCCTTCAGCTCTGCCTTAATTTCCTCAGCAGTGCCTCCACCTGTTCGCGATGCAATCCACTTGATGAGTACCTTGTCCTTCTTGTTCAACTCGAATGACTGCCTGACGCGCCGCTCGTCCAGAGCATCTATCGCCTGCTGCTCAGTAACAGCATCAATTTGCGCTTGCGTCGGCTGTGGCGACTGTGAGTACCATTCCTCGATAAACACAATACCGTCGTCACCTTGGCGCAGGCTGTAG
>JAHDBH010000303.1 GCA_020630495.1 Saprospiraceae bacterium | reverse complement strand
GGTGGGCCTGCCGACCAAAGGAGCCCCAGCATACCGTAGGTGGGCCTGCCGACCTCTGGTGGGCCTGCCGACCTTTGGTGGGAACCTGATTCTGCTGCATAAACCTCCTATCTATCAAAGCCTAATGCACGCTCTAGCTTTAATTACTCTACGACTCGATCAAATACCCACAGCTCGTCCTGAGCATCTCTAAAACCTACTATCCCTACGTCAGAATTAAACATTAGCTCAGAATAGCTAGTGAATGGAACTTGCTCACTATCCCTACCGCTCTGGCCGTATACATCAGCAAACTCTCGATTTAGGTAAGTCTGATTTCCGCGATAATTGAACTGATGATTTAGATGTTCCATGTCTGGACCGTCATCATCAAAAGGTATGGAAAAATTGACCGAGCCATCCGTTTCAAAAGGTCGTAGCCAGCAAAGAAGAGACTTGGAAACCTCGTCATCCAGAAAATAATTAGCATCTCCAGTGATCATAATGATAAGTGACCTATCTATCTCGTCTCCCATAGAGACCACGACGCTCTCAGAACTATACGTGCGACCACTATGCTCTCGTTCCAAATTTTCCAGCTCGAAGCGAACGTACATTACCCTTTCTTGTCCCGCTCCATTCACATAAATCACTTCGGAGTTTTCTGTCAAATATGCTGGTAGAAAATCGATGATCGATGATATAGACAGATCCTGTAGTTCACTACTATAGATATCACCAACGCTATTTTCTTCGCCACAGGAGATAATCGCTAGAACGAAGAATGAAAGTATATAGAAGTATTTCATACCAACATAGATTATAACTAAGCATCGCTAAGTTATACAATTCCTATCGGCCTTTCTGCTGCGACTCATTGGTGCTTTGAAAGTCTCGAGGACATATGTGAGTCCACGGTCAAAAGCGCTCCCTGCAAGATTATCATCATATATGTGTCAACTCAGCGCAGGTTTTATCAATTACAGCATCCTTGACAACAGCCTTAGAATACTCCAAGTCAGTTCCCTCAAGATCCGTAGATTTACCTGTACTTCACCGAGACCTATGGATGACCCCGAGATACGGGTAGCTACGAGCACCCAAGACTTTGAT
>JAHDBH010000302.1 GCA_020630495.1 Saprospiraceae bacterium | reverse complement strand
AGATGACATTAGCATGACAAAGCCATGAAGGTCGATCGATATATTTGTGAGCGAAGATGATAACAGATTTTAGTCTCATAACGATCACACATAAGCAGTTGAATGCTGAAGACCTCAAGCACTTCATCGTGTCATACGATGATGAGCAGAGCTACAGTGAGCGTCTGCATGAGATTAAAGATCGATTTGCACAGGAAGAGATGCTCTATCTCGCTACGTGCAATCGAGTAATCTTCTTCTTCTATGGTAAGACTGCTTTCAATGAGCACCATGCTGTGGACTTACTCCACTTTGTCAATCCCGAATTAGCAAAAACGCATCATCACCGCATAGATAAGCTCATAGAGTTTCATCAGGGGATGAATGCGATCAGTCATTTATATGAGGTAGCCTCATCGATAGACTCATTAGTGATCGGGGAGAGAGAGATATTCCGTCAGTTCAGACAGGCCTACGGTAAGTGCCGTCAGATGGGACTCTGTGGTGATGCCATGCGTATCGTCGAGAAGAGTGTGGTCAAAGCAGCTAAAGATGTATACACTAATACTGAGATCGGTGCTAAGCCTGTGTCAGTCGTATCACTCGCCATACAGGAGTTTTTGAAACATAAGCTGCCAAAGAGTAGTCGTATCCTTCTCATCGGATCTGGAGAAACCAATACAACTGTAGGTCGATTTCTCAAGAAGTATAACTATGAAGATATCGTCATCTTCAATCGTACATTTGACAATGCGCTCAAGCTCTCTGAAGAAATCGGTGCCAAAGCTTTTCACCTAAAAGAGCTCGAGGACTATCGTGCTGGATTTGATGTAATATTCGCCTGTACCTCAGCTCAGGATCCGATCATCAATGCCCGGATGTACGATATGCTGGATGTCGATGGCGGGGACAAAGTCATCATCGATCTGGCGATCCCTCACAATGTCTCAACCGATGTAGCGCATGCTCAGCAAGTGGAGTATATCAGTGTCGATACTGTCCGAAAGCTCGCAGAAGAGAATCTCAGACGTCGCAGTGGTAATATCGCAGCAGCTCGGATCATCCTTAATGGATATCTCGAAGAGTTTGAGCAGCTATGGGAAAGACGCAAGGTC
>JAHDBH010000301.1 GCA_020630495.1 Saprospiraceae bacterium | reverse complement strand
CCCCAGATGGGTGGACATATAGTCCTCTACCTGCTGTGTGGTCACCGTTTGATGATAAAACTCCTCATTGAGACCCCTGAGGACATTTCTCCATTTGATATCATCATTGACTACCTGACGGATCGTGTGGAGCATGTTACTGCCCTTATAGTACATATCTCCTGAGCCTCGACTATTGACACCATAGACTCCTATGATGGGCTTATCATTGAGGATATTAGCTCGAGTACCGACTACATATTCGGCACCAGCCTCAGGACCAAACCAATACTCAGCATATAGGGCCTCTGAGTAAGCAGTAAAGCTCTCATGGATCCACATATCGGCTATGTCTTGATAAGTGATATTATTAGCAAACCACTCATGACCTGTCTCGTGGATAATGATAAAGTCAAATTTCAGACCCCAGCCGGTGCGACTTAGATCTCGACCGAGATAGCCATTTTGATAACCATTGCCATAGGTGACTGAGCTCTGATGTTCCATACCGAGATAGGGTGCCTCCACGAGCTTATAGCCATCCTTATAAAATGGATAGGGCCCAAACCAATACTCCAAGCCCTCTATGGTCATTGCTCCCTGTTCAAACTGTTTTTTAGCTTTCTCCAGATTATCTCGCAGTACATAGTATTTTAGATCCAGCGTGCCTGCCTCTCCCTCATACTGATCGCCAAAATGGACATAATCTCCGACATTGATATTGACTCCGTAGTTATTGATAGGATTATCCACGTACCACTCGGTGATATTCTTTCCATTTTCGGTTTTCTGACTTCGTAGGCGACCGTTGCTCACATTCATGAGTCCCTCTGGTACCGATACTGTCATGAGCATACTATCGACCTCGTCATACATGTGATCCTTGCAGGGCCACCAGATACTGGCGCCGATCCCTTGACACGAGCTGGCGACGAATGGCTTACCATTGTCATCATACTTCCAGCTGATGCCACCATCCCATGGCGCTCTGATAGCTACATGAGGACGGCCACCGTATTCCACTACTATTTCATTGACTTCTCCTTTCTTTTGAGGCTTTAAGAGCTGTACGAAGTGTGCATTGCCTGTGCTCTCGACCTCGAGCGTCATTCCATCCTG
>JAHDBH010000101.1 GCA_020630495.1 Saprospiraceae bacterium | reverse complement strand
CATCCATATCAAAGATTACTGCTTTCATAGGAGTGAAGGTAGGGAGATCGTGGGGTACTTTAGAAACTGTATTTTTAGCCTGTTATAATAACCTCCACTTAAAGAGCGGATGTAGAATGCATCTGATAGTATGAGGGACATTAAGATACCTATATAAGTGGTATGGGCGTTGGAGCACTATATTGTAATCTGATTGTAATGATTAGGCAGGACAGCTGCTTGGAGTCTTAGGTAGGAGTCTATACTAATTAGTAATTCCTCCTACTTGAGTTGCAGTCAAGCCTACAACAAGTTTTAGAATACCTGAAATCATGTCTATACGTCTTGTACTGATATTGTTGTCAATCTGGTCAAGTAGCATCTTATTGAGTGCTCAATTGACAGATGTAGTATACTTGGACTTGCATAATGGCACAGATTACAGCAATAGTCTCCCCTATACAGTCTGTGACTTTGAGGATGGTTATTTGACTAGTATGATTTTATTTGAGTGGGATGATAGTAAAAAGCGAAGTAATGAGCTAGTTTATGCTGATCGCGAAGGAGTAATCGAGCGGCGAATAGTGTCTCTACCGGGATATGCAGAAATTATTGTGTTCTGGTTGCAGAGAAATGGCAATGGAGCTCTGATGATGGTTGGTATGCGAAGTAGTGAAACTTCCAAAGAATATGTAGCTCTCGTGCAGGTGGATAGTAATCTTAACTTGGAGGTAAAAGATCTACGTGAATGCGCTCTTGAGCAGGTATACAATACTGCTGTACTTGAACATACCGACCGAGTTGCCAGCTTTTACACACTTATTCAAAGTATTCATACGGAGTCGGGAAGTGTAAGATACTTACCACCTATACGAATAGCACTTGATGCTGAAAGTGCTGTGTTTACTACTTACGACACCTTACAAACAGCTGTTTCCCGCATGACCTCTTATACATACTTGCCAAGTCGAAATAAGTATTTACTCGTGGCACGAAGTGAAGAGTCTGGAACTGGGCCTGAATGGATGTATTTAGTTGATGAAGCAGGGGGAGTTGATACCCTAGGTGAAGCTGTGATGCGAGAGTTAATTAACGACACGACCTACGTCTATAATGCAAAATTTATTGCGGTTTATGATGCAGGTGACTCAGTGATAGCTCTACAAATTCCCAGGGCTAGTAATGAAAGAGCTCTGAGTAAAGTGACGCTGCCGAGTGATAGTTTGCGCTACGGTAGGGATTTTCGGGGTTGCTTTCAGGACGCTATTCGAGGTCGGCAAGGATTTAACGCCATATACAGTTCGCAGGATGTAGGACACGTGCACGTCAGTTCTGATTTTGCCGATCCAACAAATGGAGTAACTACCCCCAACCGATTGTACGTTCATCTTATGGCTCCCGACTTTACGATGTTGGAGGAGGGATATGTGGACCTAGGTCATGAGGTGCTTGTGAGAGATGTGGTATACAGTAGTGGTAGTATCGCCGTGGTAGGCGAAGAGGTAAGCACTGAGCACGAGGATAATGTACATGGTTATTTGTTGATAGTTGACGAACTTACTACCAGTACGACGGACGTACTTGTAGATCAAGAGGTACTTTCAATTTCACCTAATCCAGTCTATGGGGATATTGATCAATATATAAAGGTCAATATCAAAGCCAGAGATAACCCCCAGTGGCGCGATCATAGTTACATTATTACAAGTATGGATGGCAAACAGGTCAGAGATGGATATCTGATTTCCAGTTCCTCTAGCATTCAAGTTGCGGGACTCACCAGTGGAATGTACGTAATATCAATCGTAGATCCTGACGGTAGGATTGTCGCAGCCGCCAAATTCATTATGATGTAGTTACTCATTAGTTGCGGTGCTCGAGAACGTTGTCTGCTACTTAATGAGTAAATTATAAATCTGGAATTACTAACTTTAGCGCCATGCGCACGGCTATTACATATATCATGATCACACTTCTCCTTATCAGTCTAGCCGCATTGGGCTTTTATCATTTATTGGAGCAGCAAGAGGCAGGAGGTGTTCTTAAAAGTCTCATCTGGGGTGCTATGGTAATACTGCCTATCTCGGCCTACAGTTGGTATCAGTATCAGAGGGGTCGCGAGCGCCGTGTCTAAGAGGATCTGATTTTTAAGCTCCTATAGGTATTCCCGAGATGATGCACTAGGGAGCGACTCGGCCGGTCGCTCCGAGTAATCTTACCTTGGCTATATCAAGGATCCCGAACGGGTACAAAAACGGCTACAAAGAACAAATTACCCCCGCTCGGGGTTATTTGCCTTTATATGCTCATGATTGTACCCGATCAGGTGTATTTGAATTATATTTGATATTGTGATGACCTTAAGAGAATTCGTAAAAAGTAAGCGTAAGCAGCACGGCCTTACACAAAAGCAGCTAGCCTACAAGGCTGGAGTCGGTCTCAGATTTGTGCGTGAGATGGAGCAGGGTAAGGAGACTTTGCAAATGCACAAGGTCAATCAGGTGCTAGAACTATTCGGTCATGAGCTAGGACCTCGCGAATATGATAGATCATGAAGGAGGCTCGAATTTTTATGCATGATATCGCAGCTGGAACGCTGCGTGAGGATGACGAGGGCTTCCACTTCACTTATCACGCAGAATACCTGGAAAATGCTCGTGCACAGGCAATCAGCCTTGCCTTACCGCTCAGGACTGAGTCTTATCATAGCAAGTACATGTTTCCTTTTTTTGATGGACTCATTCCCGAGGGTTGGCTGCTACAATTAACTCTGAAAAACTGGAAAATAGACGTCCGCGACAGGATGAGTCTATTGCTCGTGAGCTGTGCTGATTGCATTGGTGCTGTCACAGTGCAAGAATTAAATGATGACGACGATGTCTAAGAGATGCCTATATTGCTATGAGCATCTTGACAGTTCCTCTGAGATCGCTGCAGAGTATCACAGTGCCTGTAGCAGAGCGATATATGGCTCGACCACGGCGCCTACCATATCGCTTGCTCAGGAGGACATAGAGGCTTTAGCTCAGCATATCGTAGATCATAATCAATCTGTGACGGGCGTGCAACCTAAGTTGTCCTTGCAACTTAGCGATCTCTCTGGTGTCGAAGCGCCTACGCGAAAGACGATGATCGGTCTCTACGGTAACTATATTTTAAAACCACAGACGAGCGACTTCAAAGAACTACCTGAAATCGAAGATTTGACTATGCATCTGGCCAGTATATCTGGGATTGCCACAGTACCGCATAGCCTAATCAGATTACAATCGGGAGAACTCGCCTATATTACACGACGTGTAGATAGAGCTGCTGGCAGGAAATATCATATGGAGGATATGTGTCAGCTTTCTGAGCAGCTTACCGAGCACAAGTACCGAGGCTCCTATGAGAAGATTTCTAGAATTATCAGAGATCACTCCTTGAGTCCAGGATTAGATGTGGTGAATTTTTATGAGATGGTTTTATTTTCGTTTCTGACAGGTAATAATGACATGCACCTCAAAAATTTCTCACTACTCCAAAATGAGAATGGAGACTATCAGCTCTGTCCTGCTTACGATCTGGTCGCCTCTGAGCTACTGATAGAGGGCGACGATGAAGAATTAGCCTTGCATCTCAATGGTAAGAAAAAAAGAATAAACAGAAGAGACTTTGAGATGGCGATGAGCGCCAGTGGTCTGCGAAAAGAAGTAATTAAAAATATACTTCATAAATTCTCAGGCTTACAACAAGTCTGGGCCGACCTTGTCGCCAAGAGTTTTTTGTCTGACACCATGAAATCTAATTATCTCGATATGCTTCGGCATAAATTCACGAGCATCTATTCAGAAAACTAAGTGATTTGCAATTCACAGGGGTGATATACTTTACAGCTAGTCAATTTTACGATACTCAAAACACCGGATCCACATCCACGCTGAAGCGTACACGGCGATGATCTTTCTGCTCCGCCATCCAGTCCAGATGAAACTGCAATTGGCGACGTATTTCTGCGGTATTGCCGAAGCCACGAGGAATCTTCAGCAGAAACTGATAGATGTAGCGATTCTTGATGCGCGGGATGCGGCCAGGTGCGATCTCGCTGACCCAGTGACCATAGTGCTGCCGCAGTCTATCTATGAGTAGCTGCGTGGTCTGATACGACTGGAGTGCTTTGCCGTGCTTGCCTGTGATACGGATGAGCCGTACGTAGGGCGGATAATTATATTGCTGGCGCTCTTGCAGCTCGGCATCAGCAAAGTTCTGGTAGTTGCCCTCACTGAGCCAACTGAATACGGGATGACTAGGACGCAGCGTCTGGATAATCACTAAGCCCTGCTCAGCACGCCGGCCTGCTCTACCGGCTACCTGTAAAAACAATTGATACGCCCGCTCTGTAGCTCGAAAATCAGGATAGAATAATCCCTGATCCGCTTGCAGGATTCCGACTACGGCCACATGATCAAAGTCGAGCCCCTTAGTAATCATCTGGGTGCCGACGAGGATCTGTGACTCTCCGTAAGTGAAGCGATCGATGATTTTCTGAAAGTGTGAGCGCGTGCGCGCCGTATCATAGTCCAGCCGATCTACGGAGACTCCTGGGAAGATCTGCTCGAGCTCTTCTACAATTTTCTGTGTGCCAAATCCCGTCATTCGCAGTATCTGCCCCTGACACTTGGGGCAAGACTCTGGTATGATAATCTTGTAATTACAATAGTGGCACTGCGCGAGATTTTTATATTTATGTACGGTAAGACTTACATCGCAGTTAACACATTCGGCCTTCCAGTCGCAGCGACTACAGAGCAAAAGTGGTGCGTAGCCACGCCGATTTTGGAAGAGGATGACCTGGCGTTTGCGCGAAAGCGCCTCCTGTATCTGATCCAGTAGCGTCTGAGAAAATATCTCTGTCTTGAGATCTAGCGGGCGGTCGCCCTTGAGGTCAATGAGTCGTATCTCCGGCAGGATGGAATCGCCGTGTCGCTCGGGCATTTCCACGAGCTGATATTTATCGGTGGAGACATTGCCAAGAGACTCCATGGATGGTGTGGCGGTACCCATGAGGCAGCGGCAATCGTGCAGCCGTGACAGGACTACGGCTACGTCGCGGCCGTGGTATCTGGGAGCTGGGTTTTGCTGTTTGTACGAGCTGTCATGCGACTCGTCCACGATGACCAGTCCGAGGTTTTGGAAAGGTAGAAATACCCCTGATCGCGCCGCCAATATCACGGGAAACCCCTGCTGCACCAGCCGCCATGCATCCACGCGCTCCTGCGGTCCGAGACGAGAGTGGTAGCTGATGATATCACGACCCAGTACCTCGCGCAGGCGTAGCTCAATCTGTGTAGTGAGAGCGATCTCTGGCAGTAGATAGAGCACCTGCCTGCCTGCTGCGATCTGCTCGCGGATGAGCTCGAGATACAGTCGAGTCTTGCCGCTGCCCGTGACGCCGTGTAGCACTATAGGCTTGATCACGGGTGCCTCTTGGATCTCTGCAAGAGCTCGGATCTGCTGCGCATCCATGGGGACCGCATCGCGTGTGGCAAGATCTGTATCTAGCATACGGTTGACGGCGACTTTCTCGAGGATGAGGATGCCGCGCTCCACCAGGCTATTGATGTGCGTGCGCTTGGCTCCGCTCAGTGCCACAAATCGCCGCAGCGGCAACTGAGGCTCATCGCCTCGGTGCTGGATAAACTGTAGCAGCGTATCCGTCTGAGCCGGCGATCGACTCAGCAGATCAAATGCTCGATCCCAGTCCTCCGTAGAATCATAATCTGCCGCCAGACGCAACCACTCCACGTGCTTGGGTCGATACTGATTTTTCATTTCCTCGCGGAGGACGAGGATGTTCTTAGCTATGAGGCTCTCTAGGACGGGCCAGACTTTTTCTTTTTGGAGGATGAGCCGAGCGTCTTCTAGACCTATCTGCTGGCGTATCTGCAGGGCCTCGGTGATGAGGTATTCTTCGTCCGATAGATCAGTTTCCTGTACCTCATCGATATGGTCCGTAGCCATCAGCACCGACTCGCTACTGAGCTTAAATATAGATGGCAGCGCCGCGATCATCAGCTCGCCCATACTACACACATAGTAGTCGGCCATCCATTCCCAGAGTTTGAGTTGTAGGGCATCTACGATGGGCTCCGAGTCGATAATTTGCACGATGGTTTTGGTGCGGATCAGCGGATTACTCTCTTCCTTGATACCAGCGACGATGGCGGCATAGTGCCTCCGCTTACCAAACTGCACTTCGACTCTACAGCCCACGGATAGCGGCCCCATCTCATCAGGCACGGCATAGCTATATAGCTTGTCCACCGCAAGGGGCAATATGACATGGATGTAGCGCATCTAAGGCAAAGGTAGCGCTGCCTATCTCACAGATGAGGACCTACGAGAGAGGAGGTGTCTACAAGTATATGAGGCAGTGTGAGGAGCGCCTTGTCAGGCAAATGCGAGCTAGTCCGCAGGTCGCCTACGTGCTGGTAGGAGTCCGTGTAAATACACAGAATAGTGCGCTCATTATGTCCAAGGAGTAATTATTCAGATCCGCAATTGATCTGTCGATTGCCTGTTGTATTTTGACTGGCATCACCGCTAGTTCGTGGCTGTTTTATATCACACGCTTAATTCTTGAAAGCCAATGAAAATCAGAATCATGCAGCCATTGGGCTAATATCGGAATTTAGCGAAGATCATTGCTTCTACTTTACTGATCATCAGCCTCATCCACAGCTATCGCAGTAGCACTTGCTCTGAGCCCAGTAGCGCAGTCGTATTGCAGCTCAGCGGGCTAAGCTGAGATATGATTATCTTATTGAAGCTTAATGCTATTAGCCCAAATACATCTATTGTAACTCACGTTGCGAGCATAAACTGAAACATAAGATTCTTATTGTAGTTTGCACTTCCTTGTAGGGCTATAGCTTTACTATTGAAGAATATCCAAATAATGTGAAATAAGGGAACTGTATCTCAGATCTGGCGTTAAAAATGAGATAAGCCAATTATTATGATTAGTCTATCCAGCTACTCAGCGGGCACCTATCGCAGTGATACCACGGGGTACAGCTACTTTGTACCCACACCTATCCACACGGAGTGGACCTGGGGAGATCCTCAGATCACAGCCTTGTTGGAGAAGGCTGCTCGGCGTATGGGAGAGCTCAGTTCATATTCCCACTTTATCCCTAGCACTGAGTTATTTATCCGTCTCCACGTGACTAAGGAGGCCGTAGTGTCTAGTCGCATCGAAGGAACGCGTACGCACGTAGATGAGGCGCTCATGGAGGCAGCAGATGTCTTGCCAGAGCGGCAGGATGATTGGCAGGAGGTCAATAATTATATAGACGCGCTCTACGAAGCGATCCAAATGCTCGATGATCTGCCTATCTCATCGCGTCTGATCAGGATGGCGCACAAGACCTTGATGACCAGCGTGCGAGGTCAGCATAAGCAGCCTGGTGAGTTTCGTCGTAGCCAGAACTGGATTGGCGGAGCGAGCCTCGCCCAGGCGAGGTATGTCCCTCCGCACATGAGCCTTGTGGCAGACCTGATGAATGATCTCGAAAATTTCATCCATAGCGAAAAGATCAATCTGCCAGTCCTGGTCAAGATTGCTATTGTCCACTATCAGTTTGAGACTATCCACCCGTTTCTGGATGGCAATGGTAGGGTAGGGCGCTTGCTGATTACTTTGATGCTTTTGGATCAGGAGTTTTTACCTCATCCGACACTGTATCTGTCTGCCTATTTTGAAAAGAATCGTCAGCAGTACTATGACAGTCTCACACGGGTAAGGACTGAAAATAACTTGCAGCAGTGGGTGACGTATTTTTTACAGGGTGTGGTAGAGACTGCCGAGACAGCTTGTAGCACGCTCACGCACGTGCTTGCCTTGAAGGATCGCGCTGAGAAGAAGATCCAGCAGGACTTTGGCCGTCGCTCTTCCAATGGTCAGCGATTGCTATTGCATATGTTTGAGCGACCGATCATTACAGTTCATCAGGCCAAGGACGCCCTAGGCGTCAGCTACAATGCTGCCAATGATCTCTTGCAGACTTTCGTTGACTCCGGTATCCTACGCGAGATGACAGGCTATGAGCGCAATCGGCGATTTGTGTTTAGGGAGTATGTGGATGCTTATT